>RFHM01000189.1 GCA_003696865.1 Acidobacteriota bacterium
ACCGTACTCCCATAGTCGCTCTCGCAGCAGGCTGTGACCTCGATACAGCCGAGAGGCTACCGTTCCCGGAGGACAACCGACGATGTCGGCGATCTCTTTATAGCTCAACTCCTCCACGTCGGCTAACCAGACCACGGTACGAAACTCGATCGGTAGAGCATCGAGCGCCCGTTGGACCTCGCCATCCAATAGGTGGGCGAGCAGTTCCTCCTCGGGCGTGGGAGCGGGTTCGATGCTGGCCGACTCCAGTAGGGCATCGCTCAGTTCGAGATCCACAACGGAGGGTTGGCGGTGTTGGCGGTGAAATTCGTTAATGAACGTGCGAAGCAAGATCTGGAAGAGCCAGGGTTTTATCTTTTCCGGCGCGCGCACCGTATGGAAGTTCTTGAAAGCGCGCAGACAAGCTTCCTGGACGAGATCCTCCGCTCGCTCTCGTCTCCCTCGAACCAGCCGCAGGGCGAGCGCGAACAGGCTATCCAGGTGAGAGACGACCACTTCTTCGAAGTTCGGCATATCCGAGGCGGCGTGTTCCCGTGACTCTCGCCGAGCCGCCGACCCGCCCTGAATGACTCGATAACGTCTGTTCACGCGACTCACTCTCCTCAAGTATGACAAAAAAAATGTCGCATTTCTTCCCCGAGAAGGGATTTTCTCAAAGCCCGGTCATCGTAGAACCTCGGCCATTCCTCCCCTTCAGCGCGCCAGGGGAGGAGCCGTAACGCGACGCGAGGGGCGAATGTTGAGGAGTTGAGCGACTGTGGGAACGAGTTGCGTCTGTCGGATGTTCCCCTCGATGTGATACTGTACCGATGACGAGGCGATGAGAAACGCGCCCCACATCGTGCGTCGGAACGGCCAATAGCCGTGAACGCCACTGGCCGTGGCCTCGCGCGTCGTGACTATCTTTCCATCCTGGAGTCGCCAGGTTGGATAATAGCCGGGTTGGAGTTCCAGATAGAGCTCGCCGCCGCGCGGCCCTCCGCTGCCTACCTCCTGCCATAGACGGGCGGGCCAGACGTTGCGGACGATGAGCCCGCCGGTGGTTGAATCTCGCAATGTCAACAGCGCGCGCTCGACGCGAAGCAGAAGTTGATCCTTCTCCTTCTCGGACACCATCCCCTGAGCGTAGGATCGAGCGTTCACCTTCAGGAAGAAGCCTTCCACCGGGGGATAGAGGATGGCCGTTCGGTGGAGATCGATGAACCGACCTCGCTTGGTCAGGAATCCTTTCCGGGCGAGCGCTTCGTTGACGTGAAAGTCTTTGATGGCATAATCCATGCCATGATCGGTGACCAGGAAGAAGACGTCGGGAACGCTTCGCCCACCGTGGAAGATGACCCGGTCGATGAATCGGGCGATGCGGTCCATGAGCGTCTCCATGAACCGCCAATACGTTTCGGCAGTCGCCGGATCGTACAGAGGGCTCTCGGGGAGGAGAAATCCCGCCCAGTTGTGCAGCGGTTCGTCGGGAATAGGGAGGTAGTAGATCTCCAACTCACCCCGTCCCGCCTTCTTCTGCAGCCAGAGAGAGAAGGCTTCAGCGTTTTCGACGACGGCCAGAAGCGTCTCCAGATAGAGCCGTTCAGCACGACCGTTCCCACCCAGAGGCAATGGACGCCCCAGATCGCCACGCTCGTAGGCGCGACTGGCTCCATTGGGAACGAACGGCGGAAGGGCGCTTCGTTCGGCGAACAGAGAGGCATGGTTGCTTTTCCGGCGGCTCGGTCGACTATGGTAAAGTTTGAGATCCTTTCCATCCAGCGAGCCGTCGAGCCAGGCCAGATAACAGCTCATCGAACCGCGTGGTGTTTGAACGGTGAGGGAGATTCGTCGGGCAAGTCCACGACCAAGCGACTGCGGGGAGCGAAAGTCTTCGGTCCGAGAAATGAGCAGCGTCTCTCCTCGCCCCCGTCGCAAGAAAAATCGTGATTGGCCAACGTTCAAGGCGTAGCGACCATCGCCCACTGATTCCAGCTCATCGAAGGTGATCACAGCATCCCGACCGAAACTCTGACCGTACCCATCCACCAAGGTCAAGAATTGGGAGATCAGACGCCGCTCCTTTTCGCCCGTGACCGGCATCGGAAACGCGTGAGTCGCTTGATGAACGACGGTTTTGATACCTTGTCTGGCCGCCGTGATCCAGATAGGCTCGACCAGAAGAACCGTTCCATCGAATCCGCCGGTCGTCTTCAACAGGTCGTGCTCTTCCAGCGGGAGAACGAATACGCGATTTCCGGTTACTCCATGAATATGGGCGTAGGTTCCGGTGAATAACGTAGCGTGGCCGGGCGCTGTCTTACTGGGAAAGTTAGGGATGCAGGGGTGAATCGAGGAGAAGTGATATGCGGCGAGTACGCGTTGAAGCGTGGACGCGCGACCTCGACTGAGCAGAGTCTGCATGAACCAATACGCGTTTCCGTCCAAAGACAAAATCACCGCGCGGGGCCTGGTTTCGGATCCCGTCAGAATAGTGCCCGGCCAGAAGGAGACGACGATGAGAAGAAGCGCGAGAAGCTCGGCGAATCGAGAAGGGGTTGAGCGAAGGGAGAAAAAGCGTCGTTTCATAGAGCGAAGAATGTTACGGTTGGTCAGTGGAAGCGTCAACCGAAGTGATGTGGGGAGGGCAATCCGGTCCTCGGCTCCGGAGGCGACGCCAAAGCGATGTCCGTCCTCGGAGGTGAGCGTTGACTCGAGCGAACGGATACGCCACCCGAGCCGCTCCATCATGAACCGGCCGAGCGCTCGACGAGATGTCTCAGTTTGGTCTCTACCGCTCGACCCACATCGCTGCATTTCGCGGCGCGCTCTGGACCGACCAGGTCATAGGTCAGCGTCTCGCCCTCTTCCAGGACGGCGGCCACCGCCGCTTCCACCATTTGAGCCGCTCGCTGGAGTCGTTCATCCTCGTGTTGAGCACCCAACCAATCGAGCATCATGTGCATGGCCAAGATGGCGGCCAGGGGATTGGCTTCGTCTTTTCCGGCGTGCTTGGGCGCACTCCCGTGGATGGGCTCGAACATGGCATGCTCATCGCCGATATTGCCGCCGGCCGCTAGACCCAATCCGCCTTGCGTAGTGGCGCCATTATCGCTGATGATGTCTCCCACCAGATTAGGAGCCACCACCACGTCATACCATTCCGGGTTGCGAATCTGCCACTGACAGAAAGCGTCCACGTAGGCGTAGTCCAATTCGATGTCGGGAAATTCGCTCTCACCGATGCGACGAAAGATCTCGCGGAAATACCGATGTGCGCCAATGATGTTGGATTTGTCGACGCAGGTCACCTTTTTCTGTTTCCCGCGCCGTCGGGCCAAATGGAACGCGAATCGGACGACGCGTTCGGTCGCTCTCCGGGTGATACGAATGGGCGTGATGCGACCATCGGCGATGGTCTGGCTCTCGCCAGTATAGGCATCTTCGGTATTCTCCCGGACGACGACGTAGTCGACTTTGCCCGGTTGCCAAACCTGCATGAACTCGCCATGAATCTTATGTCGCACGCCGGGATACAACTTGATGGGACGCACGTTGGCGTAGAGATCGAGCTTCTGGCGATTGCCGATGACTTGAGCGAAACCGGCCAATTGCGGCTCAGGATATGGCTTGCCCGGCTTGGTGAACACCGGCCGACCATCGACTTCATGCCCGACGGCGCCGAGCAGAATGGCATCGGCGGCCTGACACTTTTCAAACGAGCCATCGGGCCATTCTTTTTCATATTGGAGATAGTAGTGCCCGCCGCAGGGAATGCTCTCGATATGAAAAGCGATGTTGAACAGGCGGCCGGTCGTCTTCAGGACGTTCACCGCGCACTCGATGACTTCGGGACCAATCCCATCGCCGGGAAGGACGACGATATTGTATGCCGATTTGACCATGATTCATGCTCCCTCAGACACACCAGATTGACCATGCCAGGACATCTGGCCGGGTGGCTTCATGTTGCCTCCGAGTGAGAGCAAATCTAACATGGAGCCAGGTGCGCCTTCAAGGGAGAGTGGCGAGTTTCATGCCAGGACGACGGGGCGTCAACTCCCGGCGGTGCGGTTTTCACCTCAACCGTTCATCCTGTCGGCAGAAGCCGGTGCCGAGAGATCTTCGAGCGCGACCTTCGTTGGTGAACGCCACTCTCTCAGCGCGCGCAGGTCAGTGCGCGCCCACCGTCGATGCTGATCGTCGCTCCGGTGATCCAACCGGCGCGCTCAGAGGCCAGGAAATAAATCAACTCGGCCACTTCCCAAGGCTCTCCCACCCGACCCAGTGGATGCGTGGTTTTGCTTCGCTCCAGAAATGCCGCGTACTCCTGTTCGCTCATGCCGCCCGCGCGATGGAGGTTGGTCATCACGACGCCGGGATTGACGGCATTGACCCGAATGCCTTTGGGCGCTAGCTCCAAGGCCGCGCATCGCGTCAGTTGATCCAGCGCCGCCTTACTCACACAATAGGCCAGAACGCCAGGGAAAGCGCGCAAGCCGGTGACGCTCGATACGTTGACGATATTACCGCCCGAACGCTCCAGATGAGGAACGGCGAGTTTCATCAGATGAAAGATCGAGCGCAGGTTGATGTTCATGGTCTCATCCCACAACTCGAGGGATGTGGTTTCGAGATCGCCGCTTTTCAGGATGCCCGCGGCATTGACGAGCACATCGAGTCCGCCCATGTGGCCGACTGCCCGCTCGATGCATCGTTGGCGCTGCCGTTCATAGGCGAGATCGGCCACGATGATATGTGCGCGATCCGGGGCCAAGGCGGCGACCTCGGCCAGCGCTTGCGCGCGGCGGCCGACCAGCGCGACCACGGCCTCGGCCTTCAAGAACCGTTCCGCCGTAGCGCGCCCAATGCCGCTGGACGCGCCGGTGACGATGACTCTTTTATGCTGCATCTCTCCCGTCATGTCTCGCTCCTTGTTCTGTCGGCTCTCATCGTCCCTCTCACTTGGAGGGAGTGAACGGGATTTCATTCCCATCGCGCTTGTAAACGACGCCCGCTTTCATGACGAAATCGATGTTCTTGAGGAGCGTGACATCGTTCAGCGGGTCGCCGCGCACGGCGATGATATCGGCCCATTTGCCTGGCTCGATGCTGCCCAGATTCTTCTCTTGACCGAGCAACCGCGCTGCCTGAATGGTCGCGCTCTGGATGGCCTGCAGGGGCGTCATCCCCGCTTCCACCAGGAGGCGGAATTCATCGGCGTTCTGTCCGTGCGGGAAAACGCCGGCATCGGTGCCGAATGCGATATTGACGCCGCTTCGGATGGCCATGCGGATGGAGCGGCGAGCATAGGGTTCGATTTCCAGCGCTTTCTTGGCCGACCAGGGAGCGAGTTTGCCCTCCTTCGCCGCCTTGACCACCGCTTCGAAGGCCATGAGTGTGGGAACCAGATAGGTCCCGTGCTCTTTCATCAATTGGATCGCCTCTTCATCCAGGATGGAGCCATGTTCGATGGAGGCCACGCCCGCCCGCACGGCAGTTTTGATGCCTTCATTGCCATGAGCGTGGGCCGCTACTTTGCGACCGGCCATGGCGGCCGTACGAACGATGGCGCGAATCTCCTCGAATGTGTACTGTGGCGCGCCAACGGCATCGCCCGCGGAGAGGACGCCCCCGGTGGCGCAAATCTTGATGACATCGGCACCGTATTTGATCTGATAACGAACGGCCTTGATGACTTCATCGACGCCATTGGCGATGCCTCGCTCGATGCCCGGCTCGTCGAGAGCGTCCGGCCGAAATCCATTGCGATCGCAGTGTCCCCCAGTGATCCCCAGGGCATGGGCGGAGACGAACATGCGCGGTCCGGGCACGATTCCATTTCGAATGGCATCGCGCAAGGCAACGTCGGCCCATTCGCCGGCGCCCACGTTACGGACGGTAGTGAAACCGGCAAGCAGCGTTTTGCGCGCGTTCTTGGCACCGACGAGGGCCGAATAGCCCGGCCATTGGTGGAGTGCCTGATCGGAGTATCCGTAGCTCGGATCGCCGGTCAGATGAGTATGCATGTCGATGAACCCGGGCAGGACCGTGTGTTGAGAGAGGTCGATGATCTCAGCTCCCGCAGGGACGGTCACGTCGCGGCCCACCGCTTCGATGCGCTCGCCACGTACCACGATGGTGGCATTTTCGATCACGTGCCCCTCCTCGACGTCGAGGAGGCGTCCGGCGCGAATGGCGATGACGCGATCGGCGGCTTGCCGTGACTGCTGAGCTGCTGCCGTCCAGGAGACGGCCAGAATCATGAAGCACGTGGTGAGAATGCGCTTAGACATGAGCTATCCTCCCAATGGATGTTTGACGTTGTTTTGGCGCAGGGCAGGCAATTCTACGATTGGGCGGGGCCGAAGGCAAGACGGATCCGGGTCGGTCCGTTCACAGGTGACGCCGGTGGAGTGATCAAGCGATGACTCTTGGACGCGTCTCAACGAACCATCCTCGCGCTCCACCTTTGAACCGGGACATCAAACGCCAACTGCGATCTCAACGATCGGCTCCGGAGGACGAGGCCGCGATCCTGAGCAGAGTGATCTCGGCCGGTGCTCGGAATCGCACCGGCGCGAACGTGAGTCCCAACCCGTTGGATACGCTGAGCACCATGCCACCAATCCGATAGAATCCCGACAGGTAGGAGGAATCCCGCAAC
>RFHM01000190.1 GCA_003696865.1 Acidobacteriota bacterium
TCACCTTCGTTCGCCGTGGTGGATGTGAGCTCGCGAGCGATTCCCGGGGAGGACGCGAGCTGTGCCGTATATCCGATTGGGCGTGTTTGCATTTTCCCGGTGGAAATGTATAATTCGGACGAGAAACCGATCAGCGCGAACGCGTAGATAAAGTGCGGGAGTGGAACAATGGAATGGAATCGTTAAAGAACAGGAGGAGGTCATGAAGTGCTTGTTGAAAGAAGATCTGGAGCGTAATGGATTCACCTTGCGTACTGATCATCCCGAGCCCGAACCGAGCTACGATGAGGTGAAGATCAAAGTTCTGGCAGCCTCCGTCTGTGGCACGGATAAGAGCATCTATCAGAGTGCCGATAATGAGGGCATCAAGGACGAGATGCGACGTTACCTGGATCATCCGGACAATTATCGACCGATCATCGTCGGTCACGAGTTCTGCGGCATTGTCGAGTCGGTGGGCGAAGGTCGAGAGACGGTGCGCGCTCGAGATATAGATCCCGATCTGGTCATCGAACCCGGCGATTATGTGACGGCAGAAATGCACATTCCTTGTGGACATTGCACGTTGTGTCGGACCGGGAATGCTCACATTTGCCTCAACGTTCGGGTCAAAGGCGTGCATTTGGACGGATGCTTTGCCCAATCGGTGGTCGTTCCTCGCAGCAATGTCATTCTGCTGGGGAAGCGGGGCGATATCTCGTCGATCCCTCCTCGCCTGGCGGCCATGCTCGATCCGTTGGGCAATGCTGTTCACACCGTGCAAGCCGCCGATGTCGGGGGCAAGTCGGTGGCCATCCTGGGCCTGGGGCCGTTGGGACTGATGGCCACGTTGCTGGCACGCATTCATGGAGCCGCGCGCATTTATGTCACCGAGGCCGTCGATCTCGAACATCGATTCGAGCTGGCGCGGGAGTTCGGCGCCGACTTCTTCTTCGACGCCATCCACGGCCGTCACGATCTCTATGAGACGGTGAGACGGCAGGAGAAAGCCAGTGGTGGAGTGGACGTCGTCTTAGAGATGTCCGGAGCGGCAGCCGCCTATGAAGATGCCATTCGCATCGTTCGCAATGGGGGGACCATTGTCCTGCTCGGTATCCCACGACACCCTTTGAGCGAGTTCGATATGGCCGGCGGCGTGATCTGGAAGGGAGTGACCCTCAAGGGAATCTTCGGGCGCCGCATGTTCGATACCTGGAATACCATGCTCAATCTCGTTCGGGCCGACAAGTTCGGGCTCAGAAGTCGCCTCATCCAGATGATGGCGCCGAAACCTTATCCTCTGGAAGACTACCGGAGCGCCTTCCAGGGACTGCTGACGGGTCAAGCCATGAAACTGATTTTCACGCCCAATCCCGATGCTTATGCTGGGGATTAGGCACAGGATGTTCACTTTCCTGAAGGAGGCATGACGATGTTCACACGAGACGATCTTTATCAGGCCATCACCCAGGAGATCGACAAGATCAAGGAGAGTAAAACGTTCAAATACGAAGTGCCCATCGAAGGTGAGCAGGGAGGAGTGGTGAAGGTGGATGGGCGGGATGTGATCATGCTGGCCTCGAATAATTACCTGGGATTATCCAATCATCCGAAGATCAAGGAGGCGGCAGCACGCGGTTTGAAAGAATACGGATATGGATTGGCATCGGTGCGCTTCATTTGTGGCACGCAAAAGATTCATTTCGAGTTGGAGCAGAAGATCGCCGCGTTCGTCGGTTGCGAGGATGCCATTCTTCATTCCTCCTGCTTCGCCGCCAACGAGGCTTTCTTTGCCGGGTTATTGGCCAACGATTTCGGACACAAAAGCTATCGTGACGTGATCTATAGCGATCAGCTCAATCACGCCAGTATCATCGATGGTATCCGACTCTGTCGTATCATCACCAAAACGACGGACTCCAAACCCTATCCCCATGGCGATGTGGAGAAGCTCGGCGAGTGGCTGCAGGCGGACAGCGCCGAAGACTATCGTATTCGAATCATCGCCACCGATGGCGTGTTCAGCATGGAAGGGGATCTGGCTCCCCTGGACAAATTGGTGGCCTTGGCCAGACGGCATCACGCGCTCCTGTTCGTCGATGACTCCCACGCCACGGGCGTATTGGGAGAGACGGGCCGGGGAACGGCCGAGGCCCTTGGAGTTCATGGTCAAGTCGATGTCATCACCGGGACGTTCGGAAAGGCGTTGGGCGGAGCGTCGGGCGGCTTCATCGCCGGACGTAAAGAATTGATCACCTTCTTGCGGCAGAAGTCGCGTCCCTACACGTTTTCCAATACTTTGCCTCCTCCGGTGGTCATGGCCTCGATCGAAGCATTGAATCTCCTGGAGACCGATCGATCGTTCGTCGACCGCCTTCACGAGAATACGGCCTACTTCCGTCGGGAGATCAAGAATCTCGGGTACACGATCATCGAAGGGAGGCATCCCATCGTGCCCATCATGCTCGGCGAGGCGCCGTTGGCCATGGACATGAGCATGGAGTTATTGAAAGAGGGCGTGTACATCAAAGGTCTCTGGTATCCGGTCGTTCCTAAAGGCGAAGCGCGACTGCGGGCACAGATTTCGGCCGCTCATACTCGCGACCAGTTGGATCGGGCGTTGGAGGCGTTTCGGCGCGTAGGGAAGCGATTTGGTGTGATCTCATGAGGGATATGGTCCGGGTCCGATGAAGCCATTCTGGCGGCGAACGTCAGCGGAGGAGGGAATGCTGGCGTGATGGACGAAGCGAGGATTGGCTATGCTCACTGCCGATCTGGCCTTGAGTTGGCGGCGCGGGCGACGCACTGGGCCTCGGACTATCCGCGCCGATGAGCCACAGATGCAGCGCGTCGCTGCCGATCTCATCGCACTCTTTCGACAGCATCGAGATCGCTCCCGCGGTGACCTGGAGCGCGCTCTGGAGGAATACGTCGGTGCCGATCCCGACTACAAGGTTCTTCGCGGGTTGATCAAACTGCTCATGGATCGTTGCCTCTTCGATACGATCAGTTCCGTGGATCCGACCGAAGCCCGACGCGTCCTCTTCCTCAAAGCGCGACACGTCCATCCGGTAGTGGATTCAGAAGCCCAACGTCAGCGGGTGCTCTCGGACTCGGCTCGTGAATTGCGGTGCTCGCCCGAACATCTCCTCCACAGTCTCTACGCCGATTTACCCGAGAACCATATCCTCGTCGAATTTGATGAACCGACTCCATTGGAACTCCTGGACGAATATAATCTGGCGCAGGCTCAAGCTCTTCTCTACCGCTGCCTGGAAATGCGCATTTGGTTGGAGCCCCAACCACCAGAAGGGTATCGCCGATTGTTCGATGCCGTGAAAGCTCACCGGCTCATTCACACCATTCGGGGGACGGCGGACACCGGATATGAGGTGCGACTGGACGGACCGCTGTCCATGTTCCATCGGTCACAGAAATACGGCGTCCAAATGGCCGTGTTTTTCCCCGCTCTCCTCGAGTGTGACCGCTGGCGTATGCGGGCCGAGATCGCCCATAAGAGAGGGGGATCGGCGTTCTTCGAATTGACCAGCGCACAGAATCGGTTTCGTCTCCATCGACCGACGGAGCCGTCCTATCAGCCTCCGGTGGGAGAAAAGTTGATGGAAAAATGGTCTCGCCGGGAGGGTCGATGGGCGATGGAGCCGAGTCGCGCCGTCATCAATCTGGGCGAGAGCGTGTTCATTCCCGATTTCGTCTTTCACCCGAAGAATGATCCATCAGGAAGATGCGTCTATCTGGAGATCCTCGGATTCTGGACGCCGCGCTGGTTGCGGGACCGGATCACCCAGCTCCGGCGCGCCGGGCTGAAGAACTTTCTATTGGCGGCATCGAACGAGTGGCGAGCCAGCCGTCAATCTCTCACCGATTCTTCCCCTCACGTCATCGTGTTCCAGACATCCCTGACCGTGAGCGCCGTTGAGGAGGCTCTGGAATCACTCGCTTCCGGAGACGAAACCTGAGCCCTTCGCGCTCGGCCAATGCGCCCTGGAAGGTCGTCGGGGAAGTGCTTTCTCCCTCCCCATGCTCATATGAAAAAGCCGGGCTTGGTTTCCGTCTCGATCAATGGAGAAATCGGCTCCAGAGCGCCCCTTCGCTCGAAGAGACTCCGAGCGAGGGTCTCAGTTCGGCGAGCCGCTCGTCGGCGTCGTTTTCGATCTTGTCGATACTCCACTCAAGAGAAGCCACACCATAACCCATCCGGCGATGGCCAACAGCAGGCCGCCATTGACGGTGAGAAACAGCGAGGACTGTTGGATCAATCGAATCCCGTTCGTCACACAAGCGGCGAGAAATAGCCCCACCAGGTAGGCCAGCACATTGTCGCGGAAGATTCCATAAAGGAGCGCCAGCGCCGCTCCCACAGTGATGCCCAGCCAGACCAGGCCAAACAGGAACTCTGAGCTGCTCCTCGCTTCCTCGGGAACCAGAAACGGGAGGACGAGAACGATGGCCAACGTCTTGAGCCTGGCGCTCTTGAGGTACCGACGGGCCAGGTGAACGATCACTCCCAGGATGACGGCCACGGCGAGCGTAGCGAAGATGGCCGAGATCAACCGGGAGGCTACCGGCAATACCGTATCAATATCGCCGGGCAGCGAAAGCCCAGAGACGGAAGCGCTCTGAGGGAAGCGATCGATCAACCAATGCCGGAGTTGTCCCAGCCCTAATATCATTCCGATGAGCAAGAGCGCGCTGATCATCGCATCACGAGCTCGTGGATGCCGATAAGACCGCTCCAGTATCTGGAGCGCTTCCGGATAGAGGACGCTCCCTACGCCGATGGCCAGCACGGCGATTACGAAGACGATCGTCATCGTCATGGCATCTCCGGCGATCTGAGTGATGACGTAGATGGTGGGATCGAGTGAAGTGGTGTAGTCGCGATAGAAGAGAGGAAGCTTGTTCAGAAGATCGAGGCCATAGAGGACGGCGACTCCGGTGGCGAGCCCCAGCGTTCGTCGCCACCTGATGAATCCATGGCGTGCCGCATTGATGAAGATGGCGAGTCCGAAGAAGGCGAAGGCGCCGATGAGCAGAATGCGCCCCCAGAATCTCAACGCCGTCCATGCCGTTTCTTTCTGGCGGGCACGTACCCAGTCCTCGGGCAATTTCAGGAATGGCCAGAAACGCCCGACACGATCGCCCACCACCTCGAGGCCGAGTCGGAATCGCGCTTCCCCGATATTCCTGGGATCTCCCTGGCGCGCCTGCCAGACGAATCGGTAATCCCGTCGCGCCGGGCGCTTCTCGGTCGATGATTCCACGAGATCGAAGGCCTGGGGGTCGAATCCTCGAGAGCGCAGGAAGTCGCCGGCTATCGCCAGGGCTCGCTCCTCGCTCACATCGGCCCCCGGCGCGTCTTCGGCGACGATGTGTTCGAAGGTGTACACGGATCCCTCTCGCGAATCGATGTAGACCCGGTACTCCTCCTTCTCCAACGGCTTGAAATACCTCACCGCCCAAAAGACCGTTTTCATCTCCTCACCGAAGAGGCGATTAGCGCTCTTCACATCAGCATGTTCCAGGATGTATTCTCCTTCCAGGGGATGGAATCTCGAATAAGCGTACACCACCCAGCGATATGAGCCGACGTCCACGCCTTCGGTGACCAGGAATTCGTCGGCTTTCTGTTTCGCCTGGATGCGGGTGACGCCAAAATCGACGAAGTCGCCGAAGCGCTCGACGGGAACAGCGTACAAACTGAGCAGCAGCCCCACGGCGAGGCATCCGATGAGAATGCGCCGACTCGAGAGGGGAAGATAATCGATCATCACCCATTCGCGTTCCAACTCTTCCATCTCCAGTTCCTCACCGGGAGGAAGGACGTCATCCCGATTGGTCAACCCCGCTTCGCTTTCGAAACCGCCGCGACGGAAATAACCCCAGATGGCCAGGATCAGGGGAATGAGAAAGATGAGCGCCGTCAGCGCTCCGGAGAGGGCGATGTAGGCGTCATGGGAGCGGAGCATCAGCAACGCCGTATAGGTGGCATCGACGGTATAATGCCAGATGAGGACGGCGAGGATATCCAGCCGGACCATGATGAGGCCAACTGCGATGCCCGCCAAACCGACTTCCACGCCACGAATGTAGAAGGGTTGATTAGGATAGCCGGCGTGCCCGAATCCCCAGATGAAGCCGGCCAATCCCAACGCCAGCCAGCCATTTTTCAACAGCTTCTCCAGAAAGGGAATGGAGAACATGCGGAAGAAAAACTCCTCGGAGACGGCGGGGAAGAAGCCCGCCAGAAGAACGAACGCCCAGGGCAGCCGCGTGTTCAGCAAATCATCGTAAGGAACCTCTGCCGGCGCCCAAGCCCCGAACTTATTGGCCAACAGATAAAACAGCGTTTGATAGGCGATGAAACAGGGTGCCAGGGTGAGTCCCAGAACGAGGCTTCGGAACGCTCGTTTCGTGCGCAGGCCGCGCCAGCGGAGGATGTGACTCAGCGCGAGCTTGTCCGGATAGCGCTGGCGATAGAGGGATTCGGCGGCCGCCGTGATGACGAAGATGAGCGCTCCCCATCCGAGAGCGCTGAGCAGGCTGTCCAGAACGATTCCCATCAGGAAGCTGGGATATGACTCCGTCGTCGAATAGTAGAATTCGTGGATGGGAAACGCATTGAGCGAGGCGAGGAAATTGAGTCCTGTGGTTAATGCGCCAAACGTGAAGGCGACCTTCCAGCGAATATCTTCCCGGCGGATGCGCTGAACGAGTATCACCAGCAGTCCCACAAAGAGTGCCAGCATCAGCATAGTGTCCACCATTCCCGTGGTCTGGTTCAGCGAGCGCAGTTTGCGATACTGGCGCGTCCATTGCTCCGGCACTTTGAGGAACTCCCGATATCCGCCAATCTCGTCTCCTTGTACGGTGACTTCGAACCGATAAGAGGCCCCCTGGAAGTCGAATGAGCGATCTCGCCAGGTGAATGTGTGGTCGGTGCGGTGAGGCCGCTGTTGGGTGTGCGCCTGGATGAACTCCAGGGTCGTCAGGTCCTTGTGCAGGACCTCGACGAGGAACGCTTCGGCCCTGTCCTGAGCGGCCCGAGCCGTCAAAGAGGCTCCCGGCGCCTCCTCGCGAACGATGTGTTGGAAGCCGACGATCTCTCCTTGCGGCGTCACATCGACGCGAAATTCCTCCTTCTGGAGCGGTCGGAACCAGCGATGGCTCCAGCGCCAGAGCTTGATCTTGGAGCCCAGCACGCGTTGGGCGCGCTCCAGGCCCATCTCTTTTTCCAGAAAGACCTTGGCCTGGTCATCGTAATCGAAAACGGCACTATGCCGATACCTGTTCACCGCATATCCACGGGCTGAAAGAAATCGTTCGGCGATGGGGCGCGATTCCTCTCGTCTGACGTCGATATTGAGCGAGGCTTCGGGAAACGCGGCATGAAAATATCTGATGCTGAAGATGAGGGAAATTCCGGCAGCGACCAGGCAGATGAGAACGAATCGAAGATCACCAGCCCTGAGTTTTTCCGGCATGCTCTGCTCTCTGGGATGAAAGTAGGAGGAGAAAATAGCAGAAACTCCCGTGAGGAGCAAAGTCATCGAGACCGCTACGGCGTGAGGAGCTTCACCAGGGGCCACAAAAGTCCCGGACGCGGATCTCAAGAGATCACTCTCTCAGGACCCTGAATGAATAGCGTCATTTCTGAACAAGAGATCTCGACCAGCGTTTGAAGACGGCACGACGATGTCCCACCGTCCCTTCTTCGACGTCCTGGCATCGATTGCACTCTGGGACCACTGACGATACAGTATCCCCTCCACGGCCACCATGTTGGCCATTCATCACCAGGAGGGAATCATCATGTCGGAGACTCATTCGCCAGGGACACCAGTTGGAGAGTTCGGTGACATGGATCCAGAGGTCTTTCGCACCTACGGCCATCGGATCATCGATTGGATCGCCGACTATCTGGCCGAGGTCGATCGATACCCGGTCCTGGCCGAGGTCGCGCCGGGTCAGGTTCGACAACAGTTACCGCTTCAACCGCCCGATGAGCCCGAATCCATGGATAGCATCCTGGACGATCTGGAGAAGATCATCGTGCCGGGATTGACCCACTGGAATCATCCCGCCTTCTTCGCCTACTTCGCCATTACCGGATCGGGTCCGGGAATTCTCGGCGAGTTATTGTGTGCGGCGTTCAATGTGAACGCCATGTTGTGGAAGACGGCGCCCGCGGCGACGGAGTTGGAAGAAGTCGTGCTGGGTTGGCTCCGCCAGATGCTGGGACTTCCGCCGTCGTTTCAGGGGATCATTTACGACACGGCTTCGATATCCAGTCTGCACGCCATTGCGGCCGCGCGGGAAATGGTGCCCGGTGCGGAGGTGAGGGAAAAGGGATTGGCCGGGCGTCCCGAGGTGCCGCGGTTGCGCCTCTATACCTCCGAGCAGGCGCACTCATCGATCGAAAAGGCGGCCATTACACTGGGCGTTGGACAGGAGGGAGTGCGAAAGATCCCCGTCGATGAGGCGTTCCGTCTCGATCCTCGAGCGCTGGAGCGGGCGATCGAAGAGGACCGGGCGGCGGGTTGGCGACCGTTCTGTATTGTGGCGACCGTCGGCACAACATCCACGACCAGCGTGGATCCCGTCCCGGCCATCGCCGACATCGCCGAGCGGTATGGACTTTGGCTCCACGTCGATGCGGCATATGCGGGTTCGGCGGCGATCCTTCCCGAGATGCGCCGGGTGCTCGACGGATGTGATCGAGCCGATTCCATCGTCGTGAATCCACATAAATGGTTGTTCACGCCCATTGATTTGAGCGCGTTTTATTGTCGTCGCTTTGATGTTCTCCGGCGCGCGTTCAGTCTCGTCCCCGAATATCTCCGCACGGTGGAGGACGAGCAGGTGCGGAATTATATGGATTATGGCGTGCAATTGGGACGGCGTTTCCGCGCCCTCAAATTATGGATGGTCATTCGCACGTTCGGACATAAGGGATTGGCGGCGCGCATTCGGCAACACATACGGTGGGCCGGGCGCGTCGCTCAGTGGATCGATGCGCATCCGGACTTCGAGCGATTAGCTCCCGTACCGTTCAGCACGATCTGCTTCCGTGCTCGTCCCCACGATTTACCCGATGGGGGCGATGACGTCGAGGCCTATCTCGATGAACTGAACGAAGCCCTTCTCCATGCCGTCAATCGAACGGGGCGCGTTTATCTCTCCCATACGCGATTGCGGGGGATGTTCGTCTTGCGAATGGCCATTGGCAATTTGCGAACGACTGAAGAGCATATCGCCCGCGCGTGGGCGCTATTGAAGGAACACGCCGCCCGGCTGGATGCCGAGCGGCGACCGGCGCATTGGCGGGCGTGATCGACGCAGAGAGGGTGAATCTCCCAACGGGACCTTCGCCCTGTATTCCATCCCCACCAACATCGTCCTCCAGGCGACGGCGTGGCATTCCGGCAGGCGTCCGCGGAGCCGGAGCTTATCTGAACTTGATGGCGATTCGCCCGCTCCACAATCGTGGAGGTCCCACGTGAGTACCCGAGAAGACGCTCTCGAAGTTGTAGAGGAACAGTTTGTTGGTGAGGTTTTGAATATCGAGCGTCAGAGATACCTGAGCGCGTTCCTTCCTGAAGAGATCGATGCCCGTCGAGAGATTGAAGATCGTATGGGGTTTGACCCGGCCCCGCCGGAAGTCGATGTGATCGAGCAGTCGAGGATCGACGCCTCGGGCGAGGAATGATTGCCGCGTCGAACCGGGTTCGATCTCGACGGGCAGGCCCGAGTCATATCGGGCTCCCCAGGCGATCCACCATCCGGTCCTCTTGTTCGTGTAATTGATCTGAAACTGGCCGGCATTACGCTCATCGTGGTCGTTAGGGAAGCGAAGACCGGGATTTTCCAGTGATTCCACCGCTTCGCCGAGGAATAAGCCTCCGTTGATCGGCGTGATGCCGAATGAGCGCGAGTTCGCATAGCTGATGAAGCCGGAAAGGCCTCGCCATTCCGCCGTGTCCAGGCGCGCTTCCACGCCGGTGACGCGCCCGGCGAAGATGGAAATGGGAAAGATGACGCCGGTGTCGAAGAATTGATCCTTGTCGGCGAAGTTCCTGATCTGTTTGTGATACACGGATACGGTGAGCCGCATCAATGGCGTCAACTGCTGCTGAACGCCGACTTCGAAGACGTGCTCCTTGTCTGGCTGAACCGGTTTAAATCCCTTCTCGCCTTTAGTCACCGCCAGGGGAGACAGTTGCGCCGCTTCCGGCGAGCTGGCCAACAGGAGATTCTCGGCCGGTGGAGGTTGGAAGAATCGGTTGTACGAGGCCCGGAGGACGGTTTGGGTTTTGGGAATGAAATAAGCCAGTCCAATGCGTGGACTGATTTCCCGATCGCTGATGATGAGGTCGTAATGGTCGAAACGAAGGCCTACATCGAGCGTCAGATTGGTGAACGGTGAGAAGCGATCCTGGACGTAGAAGGCCACCTTCGTCCCGATACGCCGATCGGCGAACACGAACGGATGCGTTGCCGAGAACTGCAAGATGGGGTTGGGGCGTTCCATCCCCATTTCATCGACGAGAGGTTCAAAGGCCTGGGGATCGGTGGGATAGAGCGTGAGATCTTCCCGGAGCGGCGTGCGCGTCAGTTGAACGCCCGTCTTGAACGTATGGCCTCGGCCGGCATAGGAGAGGGAGGAGATGAATCCGTAATTGGTCAGCCGCCGATCCTGGAAGGCGACCACCGGCGTGGAGCGTGGGTTGGATCGGAGTTCGGCGGTCGACGTCCGGTAGAATCCGGACACTTCGCCGATGAGCGTGGGCGAGAACAGATGTTGCCAGGAGAGGAAGGCCGAATAACTTCGCTGGAGTTGGCGCTGGTCCTGTCCGGCGACTTCCTGATCCCGGCGGTTGGGAACTTGAAAATTGGCCCCACCGACCATCAGGGTGAGCTTGAGGAAGTCGCTGGTCGTAGGATTATAGTCCAGCGTCGTCAGATTATTCGCCGTACGACCAACATTGTGGAAGTTTTCCAGCGTGGGGGGATCCAGATAGCGGTGTGAAGAAGATCCGGCTACCGTCGTGTACCATCCAAAATTCTTCACGTGGCCGCCAAAGTTGGCGGCCACGTCGCCGGTGGTGAAACTGCCCACCGTGCCGGTGATCCCCCCCGATATGGGCATATCGAGGCCCGATCGCGTGGTCACATTGACGACAGCGCCGAGCTTATCGCCGAATTCAGCGGGAACGCCGCCGGTGATGACCTCTACGTGCGAAGCGGCTCGAGGATCGAACGAGGTGGAGAAGATGGCCGATAAGTTATCGGTCACCGGAATCCCGTTGATGACCGTCTGGACATTGGATTCCGAGCCCCGGGCGTGAATGCGGCCGTTATCGTCGGCGACGACGCCCTGGACCGACTCCAACATTTTTTCCAATCCTCGAGAGGGTAATGCTCCCAGTTGTCGGACGAGCAGTGAGGTATCCAATGCCGTGTTCGCGCTCGTGCGATCGGCCTCCACCAGGTGCGTGTCTTCAGCCGTCACGGTCACCTGTTCGGTGATTTCCTCGACGCTCAGTGAAACGTTCACCTGGAGAGGAACGATCGAATGCACATCGACGGTTTGTTCGGCCAACCGAAACCCCTCGGCTTGGACGCGAAGAGTGTAAGTATTGAATGGAATGTTGAGGAAGCGAAAATGCCCCGAGGCATCCGTTTGGGTGGTCATCTCATACTTGGTAATGGGGTTCAGGAGCGTGACCTGCGCTCCAACCACAGCCGCTCCTACAGGATCGGTGACCTGGCCGTGGATGCTTCCCGTGGTCGTTTGAGCTCGAATTCCATGGGGGATGAGGGCAAACCATCCCATAATGAGAAAACCGACACAAAGACAGGATCTCATGAGCTTCCCCGTTCTCGGGGCAGAAATCGCGGTAGGAAATCGGTTCAATCCTTTCATCATCGACCTCCCGGCTTCATGTTGTGCACATTGACAGGACGCGTCGAACCACCCTCCGGAGAAGGAGCGCGTGGTTCCATGAAGTTGTTCAGTATTCCCGTACAGCAGAAGGGACGTTGGTCAGGAGCGAATGTCGTCGGAGAAACCGGGAGGGGCTCGGATGAACGTGGTCCGGAATGAGGCCCGCCACGGCGGGAGAACGCGGATCCTTTCTGGCTGCGTTCCCGGATCAGCGTCGAACGTGAAGTAATAGAGCGTCAATACCGAGGCGGCGTGATGGTGGTGGCCCACACAGCAGCAGTGTCCGGGGACGCCACAAGGAGGACGGGTTGGCCGCTCTGATGATGGGGCAGCCTGGATGCTCGCGATACCGGGCGGGATGCTATGAGCGAAATGAGGTGGAGCGAACAGATGGAAGGTGATATCCCAGAACGAGAGGGCGACGAACCAGAAAACCGCCGTTCGCTGCATGAATCTGAAACTCGGCGCTCGACACGTCCAACCCACCATCAGTTCTTGACTGTAGCCAACACCTGAGTTCGTGTCAAGCAAGGGCACGAATTCACACGCCACCGGGGAGAAACCGGACGGACTATGCTCGTGGGCGTCTCCTCTTGGCAACGCGGTGGGGGCGCTGTCATCCAGGTCGAATACTCAGTGACCGTCATGGTATCCTTATACCGCTCTCGCCCTCTGGGATGTTACCGCTGTGTGCGTTTGATGAGCTAGACGGTTAATCGCCCTCTGTGCTATACTGCCGACCTCGCTAGCGGCGATGGAGTTCGCCCTGAACCGCCTGCCCGGCGGCAGGCTGATGACTCCTACTTGGACGAGGTTCTGAGTAGGGGTTTTTATTATATGGCCCATCGAATTCTTGTTCTGGCTCGATCGTGAGATGGAGTGGCTTGATGGCATCATGATCTGGCAGTGTGAGGATTCGGGCTCGGCAAAGTTGGAGATACAACGGATGATGGCACTGAACGAACCACAACGGCGGCGATTAGAAGTAACCCTGGGATTGATCGAACAGCGGCTGCGAGAGCTGGAACTCCTTTACCTCTCCGGCGCCGATCCCAGCGGCGAACTCGTGCTGGTGGATAATGATCTGACCGAAGCCGAGGTCGAGGCGCTCACCACGTTGATCGGCGAGATGCGGCAACGCATCGGCCGTCTTCGCGCAGAGTTCGAGCTCCGCCCGCAGCAACGTCACCTGCGACGCATCCTCGCCGCTTTGTTCAGTTTTTTCTGGTCGATCTTGCACGATTGCCGCAGCGAGAAACTGGGAGGAACGGGCCGGGTCGATCCCGCGCTCAGACAGACGCTCGATCCCGGGCTCGATGACCTCATTCAATTGACCCAATCGATGAGCCGGGTCATTCAGCGGGAGTGAGGGGGAGCGGCTTCGATGAGAACCGAGCGGGAGTGCCGAGTGTTCGCGGCCGGAGGAGAGACTCGTGCTGACGCTGACCGGAGTCACCTGGAAGGAACACAGTGAGAGAAGAGATGATGAAACTACTATCCGTCATAGCAGGAGGAGGTCTTGGAGCGCTGCTTCGATATATCGTATCGGGAGCGACCTACAAAGCCCTGGGGAGTACGTTCCCATGGGGGACTTTGATGGTGAATCTGGTGGGATCGTTTCTCATCGGCCTCCTATGGGCGCTCTCTGAGAGAGTGATCATGCCTCCCCATCTCCGAACATTTCTGTTCATCGGCGTGTTGGGGGCGTTCACCACGTTTTCCACCTACAGTCTGGAGACGGCCCATCTCCTGCGAGAAGGCGAGTTCGGTCTGGCCCTCTGGAATCTCATGCTCAGTAATGGCCTCGGCATCATACTCGTGCTGGTTGGATTTACCGCATCTCGTTATCTCGTCTATCTTTTCCGATAGGAGGAGAGAAGATGAAACTCCCTGAAGAAGGCGTGCTCTTGAGAATCTTTGTCGGAGAGGCGGACCAGTACAAGGGGAAGCCGCTCTATGAGCAGATTGTGTTGAAAGCCCGGGAACTGAATCTGGCCGGCGCGACGGTCATCAGGGGCATTATGGGTTTTGGGGCGGCCAGTCGCATCCACGCGGCGAAGTGGCTGCGCCTGTCCGAAGATCTGCCCGTGGTGATCGAAATCGTGGATACCGAGGAGATGATCGATAAGCTCCTGCCTTTCCTGGATGAGACGGTGAGAGAAGGTCTCATTACGTTGGAGAAAGCGCGAGTCATCAAATATAGGCACGAACGCCGGAAGCCGGATGAGCAACCGCCGCACCAGATCGAGTGACCGCCTGCCATGAGGACATTGGTTCGCTCATCCTGCCCATGGCGTCGTCGTTGCCATGAATGGAAACCACCAACTATAATCGCCAATGAACGGCTTGGGGAGGTGGACATGGTTCGGGGGAGTATCCCATCTCGCGATGGGGCTGTATGGCAGTGTTTGCGAAGGTCGATGTATCCCCATCCTCTCTTTGCGTTGATACTGGGGATGTGCGAGATGTTTTTTGTCTTCTTCTCCCCCGCAGTGTGGGCCA
>RFHM01000191.1 GCA_003696865.1 Acidobacteriota bacterium
CTCCAATGCCACTTTCACGCTGGCGGCGCAACCATCGCAGGTCATGCCACTGATGGCGATGCG
The DNA here is from genome assembly GCA_003696865.1 of Acidobacteriota bacterium. Taxonomy (GTDB): domain Bacteria; phylum Acidobacteriota; class Blastocatellia; order HR10; family J050; genus J050. The sequence goes on from RFHM01000191.1 coordinate 64, forward strand.
TGCCCGGGTCTGCTGTTGAGTGGCGGCCGGCGCCGATTCCTGTGATGACTGACCGGCATTTCGGCTCAGCGCCGCCAGTAGAGGCCCCGAGTAATAGGGGAAGGCGGCGAACAGAACGACCATCACCGTAGCCACCCACAGCATGATTTTATTCCATCGCGGCGCGCTGCTCACTCGACACGTGCCATCGGCGCACGCTACTTCCCGCTTGCGATAGGTGAGGTAGAACGCGGCGCCCAGAAGGGCAAACGTCACTCCCAGCAGATAAGGCCGCCACGCCTCGAATGCGGCCGCCGCGCCGAAACTCCCGATGCCGAGCAACGTGGCCATCAATGGCCCGATGCAACACAGGGATGCCGTAATAGCCGTCAGGATGGATGCTCCTAATGTCATGTTCTCTTTCATCGTCGGATCTCCTCAAAAGAGTCGAGACGACATGAACGTCGTCCGTTCACTTTCGGCCGCGCCTCTGCTTCCTCACATCACGCTCTTCGCGGCGCGACCGAGGGTGAAGAAAATCTTCAATCACCGGGCAGCACTGATGACTCGCCAAGGCGCGCTCACACTCCACCTTGTAAGCGGCGAGTTCGCGCCGGAGCCGTTTGATCTCTTCGTACTGTCGATCGAGATCTTCGAGCTTCCGCTCGATCATCTCCAGGACGCGCGAGCACGTCTCAGGTTCGGCAGTCTCCAAATGCAACATTTGCTTGATTTCATCGAGCGTGAAGCCGAAACTCTGCGCTCGCTTGATGAAGGCGAGCCGATCCAGAACGCGCGGCTCGTAGAGCCGATAGCCACCGTCGGTCCGCGCCGACACGGGCAAGAGCCCCAGCCGCTCATAGTAGCGGAGCGTATCGACGCTCACGCCACTTTGCGCTGCCACCTGGCCAATTTTGAGCCTGGATGGGCTTGTCTTTCTCAGTGCCACGTTCAAATTATAAACCCTGGAGTCAACTCCAGAGTCAAGCCCTTTTCTGTGGCATTCGTTGACCGTCTTGTCTCACCTCTTCTGTGGTTTTTCAGGGCGAGGCGGACGTCGAATTCGCGTATGGAGTTCACCGGCCATGGAAGGTCCCGATCTCTCACTTTTTCCGGCCCCAGGGAACAAATTCCCTGGCCACGGCTCGCCATCCCTCGATTTCGCCCTTTTTCCATAAGGCAAAGATGGCCGGATAGACGGTCAGTTCCAGGATGAACGAGGTGATCAATCCACCCACCATGGGCGCAGCAATGCGTTTCATCACGTCGGCTCCCGTCTCGTGCATGCCCGCCCACATGATGGGGAGCAAGCCACCGATCAGCGCGCACACGGTCATCATCTTGGGGCGAACGCGCTTGACGGCCCCTTCGTGAATGGCTTCGGTCAGATCGGCGAAATGTCGCATCCGACCCTCCCGTCGCCACCGGTTGTAAGCGAGATCGAGATAAAGCAGCATGACCACGCCCGTCTCGGCATCCAATCCGGCCAACGCAATCATCCCCACCCAGACGGCGATGCTCAAATTGTAATCGAGGAGATAAAGAAGCCAGATCGCCCCCACCAGCGAAAACGGCACGGCCAGAAAGACGATGAGTGGCTCTTTCCAGGAATTGAAGTTCATGTACAGGAGCAGAAAGATGATGATGAGCGTCAAGGGAATGACGTATTTCAGTCGCTCTTTCATCCTGAGCAGATACTGATACTGCCCGGCCCATTGAAGGGTGTATCCCGGCGGTAGCTTCACGCGTTCGCGGATGAGTTGCTGCGCCCGCTCGACGTATCCCTGATAGTCTTTGGCCGTCACATCTACGAACACGTAACCGACGAGCTGGCCATTCTCATCTCGAATCAACGGCGGTCCCATGGTGTAGGAGATGTCGGCCACCAGCGAGAGGGGAATCTGAGCGCCGGTCGGCGTGGGGATGAGCACGCGGCGAAGCTTGGTCACATCATCGCGCAGTTCCCGCAGATACCGCACGTTGATCGGATACCGTTCGCGTCCCTCCACGGTCTGCGCGATGTTCTTGCCGCCGATGGCGCTCTCGATGATGTCTTCGACGTCGCCCACGGTGAGCCCATAACGAGCGGCCTGGCGACGATCGATGGTGAAATCGAGAAAATACCCACCGGTGACCCGTTCGGCGAACACCGAGCGCGTCCCGGGCACATCCTGGAGGGCGCGCTCGATCTGGACGGCGATCCGTTGAATGGTGTCCAGATGGGGTCCAAAGACTTTGATTCCCAGGTTACTGCGAATGCCGGTGGCCAGCATCTCGGTGCGCGTCTGCACCGGCATCCACCAGACCGGCGGCATCCCGGGGAAGTTCAGCTTGGGATGCATCTCGTCGATCAATTCATCCCAGGTCATCGGTCGCTCTTCTGGCCAGATCTTTCCAAGCCATGATTTCAACCAGTCTGGCGCCCAACTCGAATACCATCGCTCCTGGTGCACCTTGCGCCACTCCTCTTGAGGCTTGAGCAACACGGTAGTCTCCACCATGCTCAGAGGAGCAGGATCCGTGGCCGTGCGCGAGCGCCCGATCTTGCCGAACACACTGATCACTTCCGGAAACTGGCGCAAGATGCGATCTTGAATCTGGAGAATCTTCGTGCCCTCGGTGATGGACATCCCCGGCACGGCCGTGGGCATGTACAGAATCGAACCTTCGTTGAGCGGCGGCATGAACTCCGAGCCGAGCCTCAGGAAAACGGGCACGGTGGAGACGACCAACAGCAGCGCCACCAGGATCACCGTCTTGCGAAATCGCACCGCGACATACAGAATCGGCGTGTACAGCCGCTGGAGAAGGCGACTGATGGGATGTCTCTCTTCGGACCAGATCCGCCCTCGGATGAGTATCACGCCCAGCGCCGGCGCCAGCGTGATCGAAAGCAGTGCCGCGAAAAACATGGAGAACGTCTTGGTGTAGGCCAATGGCTTGAACAATCGCCCTTCCTGAGCCTGAAGCGTGAACACGGGCAGAAACGAGACGGTGATGATGAGCAACGAGAAGAAGAGCGATTTGCCGACCTCTTGAAAAGATTGAATGAGGACGTCGACCCGACTCCCCTGGCGTCCGCCGGCGTCCCATCGTTCGAGCTTCTTGTGCGCGTTTTCGATGAGAATGATCGCCGCGTCCACCATCGCGCCGATGGCGATGGCAATGCCACCCAGAGACATGATGTTGGCCGTTAATCCCATGGCGTACATGGGAATGAACGAGATGAGCACGGCGATGGGCAGCGTGAGGATGGGGATCATCGCGCTACGCACGTGAAGCAAAAAGATGAGGATGATCGCGCTGACCACGATCATCTCCTCGAGCAATTTCTCTTTGAGCGTGCCAATGGCCCGCAGGATCAAATCGGAGCGATCGTAGGTGGTGACGATTTTCACGCCCGGCGGCAGTGACGGCTCGATCTCCTGGAGTTTCCGTTTCACGCGCTCGATGACCTGGAGCGCGTTCTCACCGTATCGCATCACCACGATACCGCCGACGACTTCGCCCTTGCCATTCAGCTCGGCCAACCCGCGTCGAATGTCCGGTCCCAGCTCAACATAGCCGAGATCCTTGATGGTAATGGGCGTTCCCCGCCCATCGGTTCCCACAGCGGTGTTCTCAATATCCGCAATCGATTTGATATAGCCGCGCCCGCGCACGAAATATTCGGTGGTGGCCACTTCCACCAGGCGACCGCCGACATCGTTGTTGGAGCGGCGCACCGCCTCGATGACCCGACGGAGAGGAATGTTATAGGCCAGCAGTTTGTTGGGATCGAGGTTGATCTGATATTGCTTGACGAACCCGCCGACGCTGGCCACTTCGGCCACGCCCTCGACCGATTCCAACCAATAGCGTAGATACCAGTCCTGGAAGCTTCGTAACTGTTGCAGATTGTACGTGCCCGTCTCATCGACCAGGGCATATTCGTAGACCCATCCCACACCGGTGGCATCGGGACCGAGAACGGGGGTGACGCCCTCGGGGAGGTTCCCCTGAAGACCCTGCAAGTATTCCAACACCCGACTGCGCGCCCAGTACATATCGGTGCCGTCTTTGAAGATGACATAAACGAACGAGAGCCCAAAAAATGACTGGCCGCGCACGAACTGTACGCGGGGAGCAGCAATCATGCGCGTCACAATCGGATAAGTGATCTGATCTTCCACGAGATCGGGGCTGCGCCCGGGCCATTCGGTGAAGATGATCACCTGTACATCGGACAGATCGGGAATGGCATCCAGCGCGATATGTCGCACCGACCAGACGCCGGCAGCCGTGGCGAACAACACCATGAAAAAAACGATGAACTTGTGTCGCGCGCAATAGTCGATCACCCTCTCAATCACGGTGTTCCCCTCCTTGTGATGATGACGCCTGCCAGGTGGCGATGGCGCCCTGGACCTGACTCTCGGCGCTGATGAGGAAATTGGCCGCCGTGACAACCCGTTCCCCCGGCTTGAGCCCATCCTGCACTTCGTAGTACTCATCGACTTCGTGACCGAGACGAACGGCCCGGATCTCCATGCGACCACGGCCACGATCCACAAAGACGATGTCGCGCTCGCCGGTTCGCAAGACGGCGCTCTTGGGCACGGCGAGCTTCCGCCCCAAGGGGATGCGCAGTTTCACGTCGGCGTACATCTCCGGCTTCAACTTGAGGTCGGGATTGGCGAATTCCATGCGGATCTTCAGCGTGCGCGTCTCTTCCTCCATGTGAGGCCAGATGTAGGTGACGACGCCCTCGAACGCCTCGCCGGGATATGAAGCAACGGTCATCTCCGCTCTCTGGCCGAGCTTGACGAAGGCGATCTCATCCTCATAGATGTCGGCGTGGACCCAAACGCGACCGTAGTCGGCGATGGTGTAGAGGCGCATATCCGGCGTGACGCGCATATGAGGGAAGGCATTTTTCTCCACGACGTAGCCGGAGACGGGCGAGTAGATCGTCAACGTGCGTTTCACCCGGCCGGTCCGCTCGAGTTCTGCGATTTGTTCGTCCGTGATGTCCCATAACCGGAGCCGCTCGCGGGTCGCCTCTAACAACGAGATGGCGCCGGCCGCCGCCTGTGGGAGGGCATGGTCGCCGAGTCGATGGCGCGCTTTGAGCGCCAGGAGGTACTCTCGTTGCGTGGCCACCAGTTCCGGACTGTAAATGGTGAACAGGGGATCGCCGCGCTCGACGCGTTGCTCGGTGTAATTGACGAAGACCCGGTCAATCCAGCCTTCGATCTTGGTATTGACATGAGCGATGCGCGTCTCATCCAGATCCACGCGCCCGACGGTGCGGATGACTTTTTCCATGGCCCGATAATCGACTTCGGTGAACTGCACGCCGATCAGTTGTTGGCGCTCGGGACTGACCGTGAAGAGAGCGGCTGAAGGGCTCGGCTTCGCTTCTGATTCAACCGCCGCGGTTTCCGTCGGCTGTTCCCGCACGGGGACCAGATCCATGCCTCATATGGGGCAGGTGCCGGGATCTTTGGATCTCACCGAAGGATGCATGGTGCAGGTCCAGTATTTGATGTTGCCCTGCTCATCCTTGACCGGGACCAGCTCATGTTGATACTCCTGCGCCAGTCCAAACCATCGACCTAGCCGAGTTTCGGCGAGGCGATGACGAGAGAGGTAACCGATCAGACCAACACTCGCCAGCACGATGATCGCGGTCACCACCCATACCCGGCGGCGCGCGCGACCAGTTTCGGGCGGCGAGCCGGTTTTCTTGGGATCGCGCGTTTCCTCGCGTCCGGGAGCATCACCGGTTCGTCGACCGCCCTCCTCGGAATGCCCCATAGCCATCCGCAATACCTCCAGAGGATCATCGGACCGGTCGGAGGACCGGGCCTCCGGAGCCATCTCGTCGGAATGAACGGATCGCTTCTCACCCATATGTCACAGCCTCCTTCTGGCCAGTGCGCTGATGCTGCCCGTGAGCCAGCATCAGCGAGTTAATCTGGTGCCTACGAACAGCTCGATCTGAGCCAACGCCTTCTGGTAGTTGACCAGGTTCTCCCAGTAACTCAATTCATCGTTGAGTAACTTCATCAAGCTATCGAGCACGGAGAGGAATTCGAGTTTGCCGACCTGATAACTCGCCACCGTCGCTTCCAGTGTGAGCGTCTCTTGCGGAAGGACCGTTTCACCATACAAGGTCGTCAATCGGTCTGCCGTGGTGGCGGCCAGATATTGATCTTTCAACCGGAAAAAGAGTAGCGCCAGAGCGCTCTCATATCGTTGGCGAGCGGCAGCCAGGCCGGCGGCCGCTTCGGCAATGGCCGGTCGTTGCTTCCGCCAAAAATACAAGGGAATCTTCGCCGTGCCGCCGATGGTCCAGTAGTCCTTGATGCCACCCCGATTGTGATAGGCGAAGACGATGCCGAAATCGGGATACATCTCTTTTTTGGCCAGTCGGACGGAGAATTCGCTGCGATCGATCAGTCGTTGCTGCTGCTTCAGCAAGGGGAAATTCTGAACGGCCATCCGGGTGAGTTCTTGAAGCGCGTATCGGAGCGGTGCTTTCTCAACGGGAGCGAGTTGACCAATGGGTCGGTTGGGGGGGCGATTCAGGAGAGCGTTCAATCGAGCCTCGGCCAGGCTCGCTCGTTGCTCAATGACGGCTCGCCGATCGTGTAAACGAGAAATTTCGGTTTGTGCCCGCAGCACATCCGCCTGATTGCCCTTCCCCACCTTATAAAGCGCTTCGGCGATGTCGGCGAATTTTTCCAGAAGATCGATGTTCTTACGAACAATGGCGAGCGCCTTGCGCCAGTAGAAGAGATCGTAGTAGGCCACCTTCACCTGAGCGATCACCCGCCGACGCGTGAACTCGTACGTCCACCACTCGGCTTCGGCTTCGCTGGCCGCGATGCGCTCTCGGAGTCCGCGCTTGCCGTAAAACGGGAATTCCTGTGAGAAGCCGACATAGATCTCACTGAACCCTTCTTCTCCCAGCGTGGTGAACGGAATCAGGTTACCGACATTCATTTGGCCGAAATTCACCGTCGGATCGGGCAGCGCTCCAGCCTGAGGAATGCGGGCTCGCTTCATATCGACTTCTCGCCTGGCCGCGCGGATCTCCGGATTCTGTGCGAGCGCTTCCTCGACGAGCTCATCGATCGTGACCAATGAGGTCGCGGTTCCTCGCTCGTGCGATTCCTCCTGGACAGTCCATCGCTGTTGGGCTACCGATGAAGACGGAATCAGAGCTATCGATGTGAGAATGATCAAAATCCTCGTTGCCACAGTCGTTATCCTCATCGTTTGGTTCCTCCTGACTTTTCGATGTCGCTGCTCCCGCCGGCCACACAGGTCCGGCGGGAGCACTCAGGGACTCGCCGCGTCACACGGCAACGGCTATTGCTCCGCTTCCTGAAGGATCTGCTTCATCCGCTCGCGGAGTTGAGGATTCCGTTTGAATATCTCGATCATCGCCGCGCGGCGATTTTCATCGCTCATCATCACCTGCATGCACTGGCCCGTCATCATCGAGTGTTCTTTCATCATTGAGCTACACATGGAGCCCATATGATGCGTGTTTCTCATTGGCCTATTGCGCATCATGCCCTTCATCATCATGGGACACGACGGCATGGGCGATTGCTCGGCCCGTGCTCGCTCGACAGGATGATCGGGCGGCGAGTCCTGCGATTGAGCCGTCGCCAATGCCAGAGCACCGGCCAGCCCAATGATGGTCATGAGCGTGATGATCGTGAGTACTCGTTTCATGCTATTTTTCCTCCTTTTGCTCATAGTGATGGACGGAACCGTTCGGTCAAACTGAACAGACTCCGAGTCGATGACAAAAATACGGTCTGTGGTGAACGAGAGGACTCACCGGGCGACCGTCGCAACAACCAGGCGCGATCCGCCGAGCGAATGCTGCCCCGGAGGATTCGACGATCAGGAAATCCTCTCGCTCACCGAGGTCGTTGGCGAAGGAGAATCGAACGATTAGATGAGGAACGAACTGTGGATGATATAGACGTCGGATCGATCGGGAAGGAAGATTTTCAATCCCTTGTAAGAGCGAAACGAACGAATGGTGTCATGAAGAGGACCAAGTGCCTTGGGAGAAAGATCGATGATACTGACCGGCTGAGGAAGCAACTCGATGCCCGTCGTGGTGAAACACGCCTCGATATCCGCTCCACCATCGGCATCCAACGGCGGTTGGTCGCAGTGAAAGGCGCAGCAGAGGCGGGCGCCCAGATGATTGATAGGACGACGCGCCATGCTGCAACATCCCGCACACTCGCGCGCAGCGCACGTTTGCCCCCGCAGCATCGTCGGGCACCGCTCGGCTTGAACGTACCCGAAGAGAGTGGGGAAGATCATGCCGAGCAGAGCGACCACCAACCGGATTTTCCCGAGGCGCTCGATCATTGGGACAACAAAACTACCACACAGATGGTCGAGTGTCAAAAACAATGCCGCCGTTGGTCGCCTCTCGATCGGTCACCAAGAAGAGGACATTCGCTCAACCGCTCGGGGAGGCAGAGCGGGATCGGGTGACGATCCTGATTTTTCGGCGCGGCGAATTGGCCGGAGCCCTTCTCCCTCCGGAGGAGGACAAGCAATTAGAGCGACTGCACGGCCAAGGGATATCCGACCTCATGAAACCCGACAAAAATCGCATTGACAGACCATGCTCATAGTCAGATAATGTGACTATCATGGTAACTACAATGAAGCCCGTGAAAATTAAAAAGGTCTCGGTCGCTGAGGGGAAGAAGGCCTTCACCCAACTGCTCAGGGAAGCGGAGCAGGATCGGGTGACGATCCTGATTTTTCGGCGCGGCGAATTGGCCGGAGCCCTTCTCCCTCCGGAAGAGTATGAGCGATTAGAGCGACTGCAAGCCTATTTCGAGGCCTTACGGCTCTCCGGACAGCTTGCCGATCTGCCGGTGAATGCCGCCAAGCTGGCCCATGAAGCCCGCCGGGAACTGGAGAAGCGAACGTGAACGTATGGGTGATTGATGCCAGCGTAGGACTCGCCTTCTATCTCCCCGCCGAACCATACAAAGCCCAGGCCCTGTCGCTCTTGGCAGACTATACAGCCGGAGCCATTGACCTGGTGGTTCCCACGCTGATCTCATATGAGATCATCCATGTGCTGTCGCGTGCTGTTCGGGGTGTGAAAAAGAAACAAATCCTCACCCACGATCAAGCCGAAGCGATTCTGAAGGCATGGACCCGCTTGAACCTGGAAAAGTATCCTCTCGATGGGCTTGAGCACCGCGTCCTGGCCATTGCCGAGACGCATCGGCGAAGTGGCTATGATGCCGCATATCTTGCCCTGGCCGAACATCTGGGAGCTGGACTCATGACGGGGGACGAGCGGTTCTATCGTGCGATGCACGATGAATTCCCACAGGTCCACTTCATCGCTCATTATCGCGCGATCTCATCCGGAGAAATCCCCAGCTCACTCGATCACGGATAGGGAATCGTCTGGCCGAGCCCCCTTTCCGGGGCTCACATAGAGGACAGCGATGATGGGAGACTACAATCTCCAGATCCACAATCCGGCGGTCGCTATAGTGGCTATCCAGACGATGAGGCGACTCGCCGGCGTCCCGTGCTTTTTCACGTAGATGAGATAATGCGCGCGCCCGAGCAACAGAATGGCCAGGACGAGAAAAACGGGCGTCAATTTCGCGGCGATGAGCCGCGCCGTGCCGACCCCTGCTAACCCGAGCAGGGAAAAGACTGCTGGCGCCACTCAACACCACGGCGCCGATAACAACCCGGCGATCAGGCTGGACCGCTTCTCGTTCACCTCTTTCCTCCCCCCGATGATCGGCCCGGATGTACGATGCTCAAGACCAAAAGCCGATTGGCGGCCAGATCGGTCGCATAGATGGTCGATCCGTCAGGCGACACGGCCACCTTCTCAGGCGAATAGACGTTCGGACGCGCGTCGGGAATCGTCCAGTCGGCGAGATATTTCCCTTCTCCCGAGAGCATCACGATGCGGTGATTCCCGCTATCGGCCACGTGGATGAGGCCATCGGGGCCGACGGCCGTGCCCGTGGGCACGCTGAATCCCTTCCTCGATGAGACCGGCCGGGGCCACAGCCAGAAAAGATGATAGCCAACTCGCCGGAGAGGATGGCCTTCACGGTCGAACCACTGGAGTTGGTAATTGTAAGCGTCGGCAACCAGCAGTTGCCCATCTGGCGTGACCTGTACGCCGGTGGGATAATGAAGAGCGCCATCACCCAGTCGGCCCGGATGACCGATGATGCTCTGAAACGTCCCATCGGACCGGAATTTCTGCACGCGATGATTATAGAAATCGGCTACGTAGATGAATCCCGAGGCATCCACCGCCAATCCGGCCGGAGCATTGAACTGTCCCGGCTCAGATCCCGAACTCCCGAATTCGAGGAGAAATCGGCCATCTGACGCGAACTTTTGAACGCGATCCTGATCGTAATCTGAGACGAACACCGAGCCGTCAGGGGCCACGGCGACACCCACGGGATTGCTGAACTCTCCAGGCCCATCGCCTTCGCGCCCCCACTCGCCAATGACGTCGCCCGTCGCACTGAGATGGGCAACGCGCTTTCGCGCATCGGTCACGTAGAGATCTCCTCTCGGCGTCACGGCTATGCCGATGGGTCGTTCAAACGGTCCCGATGGAAGACCGGCACCATCCCAATGGGCGAGCAACTCGTATCCGCTCCCCTCGACCGAAGCACGCGGAATCGTCCATCGGGTTCCCCAGCGAACCAATACGGCGATGGCGACGACCAGGATCAGGCCTGGAACGCCCAGAACGATCCCAAGGCGCCTTGACGTGGCCCATCCCCTTTTCACTTCACCATGGTTCCGCATCCGACATTCCCTTTTCATCCCTTTGCGCCCTTTGCGCCTTTGCGGTGAACTCAGGCTCCACGTTCGCCCTCCCCTCTTCAGTCCACCAATTCGAAGCGCTCGATGATGAGCGTGTAAGGATGTCCGTGATGACCTCTCGAATCCTGCTTATCGAGCTTGCCAGCGATGAACACTGAGCGATCCTTTCGACTGCTCAGCGCATCGTTCAACTTGCGCAGATGATCGTTCTCGGCCAACAAAAATTTCACATCGTTCTCGGGAATGACGAGCGCCGGTCGACCATTCCACTGCTCGACGCGTCCCGTCGCTTCGACCCAGATGTCGCGCGGCGTATATCCGCCCTTTTTGACGGCATCCTCGATGGCGCTGAAATCGACGGACTCCCCTTCGGCCACAGTCAACTCCGCTCGGCCTCGGTCAACATAGATTTTGACGCCTTTGATGCCCGGGACGCGTTTCAACTGTTTCTGCAACCCATACGCGCAAAACGGGCAGGCTAAACCATCAACGCCGATGATCACTTTGTTGATTTGAGCCATGGCTCCCGAAACCAGCGCGAAAACCAAAACGAGGGCTCCGGTCACTTTTTTCATCATATTCATAACTATTTTCCTCCTGAGCGAGACATAGCGATCACCACCTCAAAAAATCAGCCAGCGAAATCCCACGGTGAATGCCGGCTGAAACTTCAACTGCGTTCCATTCAAGTTTTGAATCACCGGAATCCGCAGTGACGCTTCCACCAGAAACGTGCTATAGGGGATGAACTGAATGCCCGGCGAAAGAAATGTCACATTGCCTCCGGAATCGGGCAGCGCCATGCCGTTCAACGTGTTCTTTCGGGCGAACTGCCCGTTCAGTTCCAGATAAGCATTCCACTGCCTGGCCGGATAGGTGATATATTCGCGCGGCGCCAGCCGATAGCCCACGGCGACATCGTACTTCAAGGTATCACCGAAGGCGAAACCATCGGCTTCGGTGTTGAACGTGTAAACGAGATCCGTATTGAATCCGAGGCGCCGGACGACGTGGGTGAAGATGACGCCCACCGAATAATCCACCGAGCCGGTACCCAATTGAAGCGATCGCGGCAGGGGATTCCCCTGAGCATCAGTTTCATCATCTTCGCCCGTGGGAAACTTGATTCTCCCTATCGCCGCCATCCGGGTCGTCTGCCCGGGTCGATCTTTCTGCAGAAAGAGATATTTGGCCAGGATGAAGAGATCACCAAATCCCGAATTGGTGAGCTGGCGACGTTCTCCATTTTCGGTGAACGCCATCCGCTTGTAGAGCACCGGAATCCCACCCACGATGTCGAGTTTATTCTTGATCACCTCATAGGGGATGATGATGGGAACGGCGAAGATTGAAACGTCACGATCGGAAGGATCGAAGATGTCTTGGCCATCCCGGGCGAGCCCCGATCGGTGTACGGAAAAGACGAAACTCCTGACGGCCGCGCCCTGCAGGCCGTTGACGAATGCCGTATCCGTATTGATCGGCGGCCCCTGAGCCGATGCGTCCGGGACATAGCCGAGGGAAAAGCCTACGGCCAGAAGCGCCACGTGAATATGATGTCTCATCGTCTCATCCCTCCGACTGTTGAACGCAAACCATAAACTCTGGAGTCAACTCTAGAGTCAAGACTTTTTCGTTATTTTTAAGAACTCGCAGGCATCGCGAGCTATTTCGGTTGCACGCGACGTTCCCATTCTGTTCCGCCCTCCGACCGTGAGCTGCCGGGATACGGCCCAGCAGCTCGCGGTCGTTTCCGTCAGGCGACCTTCAAAATCGCCTTGGCTTGGGCTTCGGTCGGTCTCCCCTGGAAGACGACCACGCCATCGACGACGATGGTCGGCACCGCCGTGATGCCGTACTGCTTCGCCTGATCACAGCAGACGGTATCGGTGCATCGTCGCTCGATGACTTCACAGCCGCACTCGGCGGTGACCGATTTCACCAACTACAGTCTCAGTGCACAGCGGACAACCCGCCGTGAAGACTTCGATTGTTCGTTTGTTGCTCATCTTACTCCCTCCTTCCTGAAGATTTGGGTTTCGTTGCGATTTTGATTGAACTGAGTTCGATCAAGGTACAGACCTGCGCCGAGGAGTCGGCTTGATCGGGAACCGATTCCAGCTCCTCCAGGAAAGCGGCCAACTCCTGGCGAAATTCGGTGAGTTCGGCAATACGCCGATCGAGCTCTTTCAATTTCTCTCCGAGTAACTGACGCACCCGCGAACACGGTGAACGCCCCGCTCGACTGAGACGAATGATCTCGCGAATCTCGTCCAGCGAAAACCCGAGGCCCTGCGCTCGCTTGATGAATTGGACATGTGCCACTGCCTCGGGAGGATAGAGGCGATACCCAGAACGGGTGCGCGCCGGCCTGGGCAAGAGCCCGATGCGCTCGTAATACCGTATCGTCTCCCGATGCACGCCCGCCCGCCTGGCCACATCACCCCTGAGTAATCCAGCGTCTTTCATCATGTTCAACTCCCGGTTCGGATTCACAGAGCGAGTATAAACTGTGGAGCGAGGTACAAGGTCAAGGAGGATTTTGGAAAAATCGGTCGGGTTATTCTCTCAGAGTTTGAACCGAACCCTCCAGATTATCCGTCGGCTCCTGACGGGCGGCGCTCTGACAGCCAAATCAAAGGCCTTCCCAAGGGGTTCTTCTCCGATGGACTCATGCCACGGCCGGTACAATCCGTTCACCAATCAGTCGAATGGCGTCGGCCGGATTCGCATAGATGCGCAAGGCGATTTCGGTGAGGCCGGCGGATTGAAATTGCTTCAACCTCTCGATCATGCGATCCAATTCGCTCACACTGCCGGTGAGCGTGAGCGCTTCGACCAGAGCCTCTAAGATCCTCTCGGGCACACCTTCGATGACCGGAGTTTTGTCGAGGAAAGCCTTTTGAAAGGCCGCGCGCCGGGATAACACGAGATCACAATCAGACTCATCGAGAAACGTCTCCAGAACCCAGCGACGGAAGAGTCCCCGCAACCACAACCACTGACGCGCCTCTCGGACAGCCCGCCGACGATCTTCATAAACGTGCCAGGCCACGAAATTGTTGATTCGGAAGTCGCGCCGCGCGCGGCCCAATGCCGCGAGCGCGTCATCGACGAGCTTCACGGCTTCGGTCACCAGAGGCGGTGGCAGATCGCTCAACATGATTCCGTCGGCCACCCGGGCAGCCATACGCAGCATCTGCGGCCGGTTCGCCGCCACGTAGAGGAGCGGCGCGGCCGCCTCAACCCACCAGAGATGGTAACCGCGCACGCGATACAATTCGCCCTGGTAGTCGACGACGTCGCCCGCGGCGGCGCGCCGGATGATCTCGACGCACTCCCGGACGGCTCGAACGCGTCGGACCGGTTCGATGGATAGCGCTTCGAGCGCTTCCCCGCCGCCGCCCACGACAATGGCTGCTCTCCCCTGGCTCAGTTCGTTCAGCGTCAGGAGCGCCGTCGCGATCCGCACCGGATGCATCTCGTACGGATTCACCGCGATCGGTCCCATACGGATCGACGTGGAGGATCGAGCGAGCACGGAAAAGTTGGTGAATGGATCCCGGGCATCCAGCAGGCTCGAGACCCACACGGTTCGAAGCCCATAGCGCTCGGCCAACCGCCCGAGCGAAGCAATCTCATCAGCCGAAGCTCGGGCATCGAGAATGACGTCGATGTTCAAAGTCCCCACCTCGATCAGCCAACCTCGTTCGGCATAAAAGCCGCTGGCGCATCAATGATGAAAAGCCACGTTCATAATAGGCGAGCCTCGCCCTTGGCGTCAACGTCGCTGGTCTGGCGCCTCTCGCGCCGGGCGTTGGACTCCGAAATCATCCTGACTTCAGAACGAGCGGCGCTGTCTCACCATCGTGATCCTCACCGCGCCCCGTCGCTTCTTGATGTTCATGGAACCGAACTCGATCAAGGCACCAACTCGTACCGAGGTCAGGAGCGCCGCTCTTCGCTTTTACATGGGGTATCAGGCGCTCTGCTCATCGAGATTCTGACCAGGCAACTTCGATGCGGTTGTTCTGGCTACCAAGTACGCCCGCACCTCTTCTATTGATCCGATCCGCTCGATTCTCCCGTTTCCCGTCATCACTACGACCCGCGTGCCTATGTCGAATGCTTCCTCGCGATCGTGCGTGACGTAGAGAAGCGTGAAGCCGAGATCCTTTTGGAGTTTGAGAACCTCTCCCCGAAGCCGGACGCTGAGTTCCAGGTCGAGACTGGAAAGTGGCTCGTCCATCAACAGCACTTTGGGCTGGAGGACGAGGGCCCGGGCCAGGGCCACGCGCTGCTGTTGACCACCGGATAACTCTGCCGGCTTGGCCTGAACGTACTCGCCCATCTGCACGAGATCCACGATCTCGCGGATGCGCTCCTCGCGTTCCCGCTTTGGAACCCCCTTGGCTTTCAAGCCGAACGCCAGATTTTCCTTCACCGTGAGGTGTGGCCACAGCGCCAGATCCTGGAATACCATGCCGACGCCGCGCTCCTCTGGAGGCTTTATAATCCGACCATCGGCGGCGACGATCTCCCCTCCGATCATGATGCTTCCCGAATCGGGCGGGATGAAGCCGGCAACCAGTCGGAGCAAGGTCGTTTTTCCACACCCGGACGGGCCCAGAATGACGAGGCGCTCGCCCTCCTCTATCTCCAGAGAGAAGTCGCCGACGGCCACCCGTCCGCCGTAGTATTTCGAGACTTCGCGAAACGCGATCACCTTCATCGATCACTTCCTCTCATCGCCGTTTCAAATGTCGCCCAGAGGATCCCCAGGGGCAGGAGCGTCGCCGCGATCATGACCACGCACAGCGCGGCAATGAGCTGAGGCGGCCCATTGGCCATGAGCGTGAAGATGCGAACGGGAAGGGTCTCGCGGCCCGCCGGATAGACCATCATGGTGATGCCCATATCCCGCAGGCAGAAGATGTAGCCGACCAACCAACCGGCGATCAGCCCATGTTTGGCCAGAGGCGCGACGATCATCCCCATCCGCCGAACCCATCCTGCACCGACGATCTGGGCGGCCTCCTCCATCGAAGGAGGAATCCGAGTCAGCATCGATATCGTGATGCGGCTGGTCAGTGCCGTGTATTTGGCCAGATACCCCAGTATAATGATGGCGGGCGTCGCATATATGAAGCCCGTCCATGGCCGGTTCCACAAGCTGATCAGCCCGATTCCGGTCACCGTACTGGGCAAAGCGAAAAGAAAAATAGTCAATGCATCGATGCTGCGCCAGAAGGACAGCGCCCGAATGTGGATCGCATAGCCGGAGAGGAACCCAACCAGGGTGAGCAGCGTGGCTCCGATGAAGGCATAGACGACGCTACGAAGGAGGCTGTCGCCGGCCCGGTTCAACGCCTCCACGTAGGTGGACAGAGCAGCCGACTGAAGGAGCAGGACGAGCACGGGCACGATGACAATGGTGAGGCAAAGGAGACTCACCAGGGCAAACAGCGCGCCGCGCAGCGATCCCAGTTCGATGAGGGACCATTCTCCATCAGGCGCCGGTTGCAACTGATCGGTCTTTTTGCGCAGAAAGAACCGCTCCGCCGCAAGAATCAGGAACGTGATGACCGCCAGAGGAAGCGCGGCGGCCGTGGCCGCGCCAAAGTTATAGAAGGCGGAAAACTGAGTGAAACTCTCCACGGGGAAGACGTCGTATCTGAGGAAGGCGGGAACACCGAACTCCCCTAATGTCAGAAGGAACACCAGCATGGCAGCCAGCAGCACGCCCGGAAAAATCAGAGGAATCGTAATGCCCTTGAGCACAGCGAACCACCCGGCCACCAATCGACCGGCTTGCTCAAGGCGCGGGTTGACGGTCTTCAAAGAGATCATGGTCAGCAGCATCACGATGGGCAAGAAGGTGGAGAAGAGAACCAGCACGCATCCCGGCAGACCAAAAAGCCAGGTCGACAGCGTTCCGGCCAGAGAGGGGCTCAGATATCGCGCCAGGAGTCCGTTCCTTCCCAGCAGGTCGAACCAGGAGACGGCGGTGATGTACGGCGGCACCAACAGGGGAATGGTGAACAGCATGGCGAACAGTCGGCGAAACGGCACGTCCGTCTTGGCCAGAAGGACGCCCAACGGCAGACCAATGGCCGTGGTCAGCAAGGTGGTCAGCGCCGACAAGGCGAGGCTGTGCTTCATCAGAACCCACGCGCGCCCGGAAGCGAAGAGTCCCCGGCAGGACGCCAGACTGAGATGACCATCTACCACCACGCTCCTGGCGAGCATGGCCAAGATGGGCAGTAGCCCGATCACGACCAGGAGGATGGCGACGGAGGTGAGAACGAATCGCCTGGTCATAAGGTGCTTGTCAGGCGCCCACGCGGTGACGAACATGGCGCGAGTCTCAGAGCCCCGCCCACCGCTTGAGGAACGGCTGAATCTCCATCATCTTCCTGGCGACATCAGCATAATTGACCGTCATCACACGAAGCTCATCGATGCGCATCACGTCCGGGGGAGTCTCAACGCCGGGATGCAAAGGAATCTGGGCGCAATCGGCAAAGGCTAACTTCCGCTCGGTGGCTTTGGAGAGCAAGGCGTCTATGAGTCTCCGGGCCGCCTCCGGATGGGGCGCACCTTTGATGAGGACCGCGGCATTGGGCACGATCAGACAACCGATGTCGTCTTCGCCCTGATCGGGATAGATCATGTCAACCGCCCTGCCTTGCCTGAGGCGGCTCACCACATCGTCGCTGTCCACCAGGCTGAAGTCGAACTGCCCAGAAGCCACCAGATCCGCGCTCTCTCCATTGCTCGTCGACATGGAGACGCCGTTTTTCTTCATCGCCATCATGAATGCCGTGGCCCGGTCATCTCCCCAAAGGATGAATAGTGCCGCCATCTGGACTGTCGTGGTCCCAAAGAGGGGATTGGCGATCACCGCTCTCCCTCTCCAACGAGGATCTGTGTAGGCCAGGATGGAACGGGGTTTGTCGCTCACCTTGTTGCTGACGATCAATACTCTGGCCCTGGCGGAAAAGCCCGTCCAGTACCCTTCGGGATCCTTGAATGCCGCAGGAATATCTTCAGCATTGGGAGAAAAGTAAGGAGCGGAGATGCCTTTCTGTTTGAGGATTTCGGCTCGAATCGGCTCGTTCGCCCAGTAGACATCGGCTTGTGGATTGTCCTTCTCGGCGATGAGCCGATTCATTACACCCGTGCTTTTGGCCTCCTCGGTGTCGTACATGGCGTTGACTTTTATGCCGGTCTCCCGCTCGAAATCCCTGAGTATGGGCTCGGAAAACACCTCATCCTCGCTGACGTAGACCGTCACCACGTCTGAACGGCGTGCTTTTCTCCGGCAACCGAGGTATCCCACAAGGACGATGAACATCGTGAGAATCGCCATTCCACGCTTCATATGGGCTCTCTCCATCATCCCTTCCTCGGGACAGAGTTATTTTGCCCGACCTCTGACCGTGTTCGTCTCGTCCAGGGCCGCGCGAAGCCCACGGGCCAGCTTGATGGCGTCGCCGATGGCCCAGAAATGCATGAAGAAGAGGCGCGGCTCTTCGGTGAGCATATGGCTGTGCAGCGCCGTCACCGCGATGTCGTTCTGGCGCAGCGCGCGGATCACGGGATTGACTTCGCCCGCCCGGAGGACGAAGTCGCCGGTGATGGCAGCACGTCCATCGCCGACCGGCTGGAAGTTGAGCGCCGTGACCACGCCCATGGCCGATGGCACGTCCATCCCGTCCACCGTGATCTTTTCGGCGCGTGGGATACCGAATGCGTAAACGCCCCCCTTCCATGCCCCACCACGTCCAATGATCTTATCGAGCTGTTCGGTGTCCATCGCCGGATTCTCAGGTCGAGCGCGATCGGCCGATGGCGTAAATGGCGTTCCCGTCAAAGCCAGCGCCGCCCGAATGGCCCGAGCCATCTTCACCGGATCACCACGCCCACGGATGTGCATGTACATCACTCGCGGAGATTCGTGGAGCAAGTGATTGTGCAGCGCCATCTGCTCGATGCCGCTCTGCTGGAGCTTCTGCATCACCGGGCTGACCTCATCCTCGGTGAGCACGAGGTCGCCCATGACCACCGTCTCACCATCCACCTGCTTGAAAGCGATCCATGAACCGAGCGCCAATGCCGGTTTGAGGCGCACGCCTTCAACCGTGACCCGAAGATCGCGTCGTGGCAGGCCGAACTTGAAGACGCCACCCGGTTGCATTGTCCCGGAGACGCCCATGGCTCGCGCAACGGCCTTCCAGTTCACGGCTTTGACGGATTGCCGTCGTTGGATGGGGGATGGTTCCTTCATCCCCTCGCTAGCGGCACAAGCGGTCAACGCGGCACACATCGTGGCGAGCAAAAGCGACAGAATCGCTGACAGCAGACGCCACTCGCGGGATGGGATGATGTCCTCGCTCATCGATCTTCTCTTCGCATTTTCATCGTTCATCGTCCATCTCCTCATTCGTCTAAAACCGAAACGTGTACTGGAATTTGACGGCCAGCTTGGTATCGGTTGGACGGAAGTGAAAACCGCCGCGCTCATCCTGGAGGTAACCTTGATTGAATACCAGAAACAGCTCATTCCCCGGTCGCAAGATCCACCGCACGCGGCTCTGCCAGCCGAGATTTCTGGACTCGTTGTCGAACTGCACGAGGTTGAAAAAAGTCAAAAATGGCGAGACCGAGTAGTCGGCGCGAAGGCTGAAAATGCGGGCCACAAAGCGCCCTTCCTTGAGCCGAGCGAAAGTCTGCTCGGTATCCAGCGTCACCCGGAGATGGGGCGCCAGTTTGTACTGGAATGACGTCTCGATCTGGTCAGCGCGACCCGACCAGTAGGTGCCAAACCACCAGGTCCCTTCGATCCTCCAGGAACGCTTCGATGCCGTGCCGAACTCGGCCCGCCATCGCGTGAAACGATAATCCCCGGGCGGTAAGATGACGCCCTCGGAGATTTCGAAAGGCTCGAACAGGCGCTCGAATACGGGCATGTAATTGAATTCGATGCGATCCCCGGAGTTGAATCGCCAATTGATGGGAGCGGTGAACAGACGCCAGCTCTCCACGCGACCTTTGTCCAATCGGGTGAATCGAGTGAAGAAGACCTCGTGGAACATCTGCCGGATATTGAGGAAGTGTTTGGGGCGAGGGCTGAATACCGCCGAGAGGTTGAGCTTTCTCACATCAGTTCGCGACACGAATCCCAATGCCGGCCTGAAGTTCCGCTCGATCTGTCGCCAACTGATTCCCAAGTTCAACAGATCGTTGGGATACCTGACGCTGAAGCCGAACGAGTTGTCCGGACCCTCGACGCCTTCGTTGCTCGTCTTGAGCCAGTAGGTGTTGACCTCGAAGTTTCGCTCTCGCCCCAGGAAGTTGGAGGTGGCCAGGCGAAGGTCGGCCCCAAATGTGCGACTCGATGTGGGGTTGGCCGGATCGCCATCGGTGAAGATGCCGCCGATATACGATTGGGTGAAGATATTCCGCTTCACGCGAGCGACGAAGAAATTCTTGGCCGTCACGGCATCCGTCGCCCGCGTGCGTACCCATAGCGCTCCGATATCGTAGCGCCCGGCTTTCCCCGTCAACTTGGTTCCCACCGAGATGGGCACTTCCTGGCCGCGCAACAACCCAATGCGCCGACTGAAGAAAGGAATGAGGTCGGGCCGGCGGAAAAAGGCAGAAAGATCGGAGAAGTTGAACACGCCGGCATTCTCCAGGAAGAAAGCCCGCTTCTCGGGGAAAAACAAGGGGAAGCGCGTGAGATTGATCTGCCGGGCATCCACTTCTGTTTCGGCGAAGTCGGTATTCAACGTGGTGGTCAACTTCAGGTTGGGCGTGAGGTTGTAGAAAATATCGACCCCGCCTTTGCCATTGGTCGCATTATGGCCGGAATCCCCGCTGTGGAGACCTTTACCGGAGAAAAAGGGGCGAACGTCCAATCCTCGTCCTTGCTCGATGACGATCAATCCATAGATCTCGCCCGCCTCGGAGACCTGGAAGAAACGCACGTCCAGCCGGGGCGCAGCCCAACGATCTTCCTCCAGCTTTCGCTTGATGGTGCGCGAGATGTTGAATCCCCATACCCTTTGGCCGCGCTTGAAGCTCAGGCTCTTGAAGGGGATGGCGAATTCCGCGCTCCAGCCGCGATCGGATCTGTGCGTGCGCACATTCCATATGGCGTCCCACTCTTTGTTGAACTGACCGTTCTCCGTGATGAGCGCATCGACGAGGGCGCCGGCGGGATTGGTGGCGAAATAAAACGCGTTGCGGCGATCGTGGAACGTGTCGATGAGGATCTCGATGCGATCATCGGCCGAGAGGTCGGCATCGCGCGCCATCTGAGTGGCGATGATCCGCTCCGGCTCCGAATCGTAGCACATCACGCCGATGTAGAGATTCTGCCGGTCGTAGAGGAGTTTCACCTCGGTGGGCTCGGTGGCGCTCTCGCCCGGTCTGGGCTCTCTCTGGATCAGCGCGCCGATCGACTCCACCTC
>RFHM01000192.1 GCA_003696865.1 Acidobacteriota bacterium
ACTCGGCAATGGGCACCCAATTGTCAAACGCCGGGTCATAGCGGCCGCCCGTCTCTAATCCTAATCCGAATTGATTCGCTCCGCCCCAGACGATCATCTCCTCACCCGTCCACACAGCACGAACCACCTGGCGGGCACTGGGAGCCGTCGTGCGGTCGGTTGGAGTCCAGGGTGATGCGTTCGCTCTCGTCAAAGAGGCTTGAATGGGTTCGGATAATCCGCAGACACTCCCACAGATCACACCCACTGCGATCAGGACGAAAAACAGAATTCCACTAACCCTCCCCATAAGCGGAGATAACAGTTCCGGACCTCCCAATGCCGTCAGCCAGAGACGTCGTCTAGAAGGCAAAGACCATCTCCAATGGCGTGAGCCCCTCTTGGACGACGAAAGAGAGGATGAACTGCAGCAAAACGCCACCAATCCCGCTCAGAATAGCACCGATGTTCGCAATGCCCCCACCGAGAAAGACGACGACCAGAGCAGCGATCTGCGGGAGCATCCCTCCTGAAGCAACTATGCTTAAGGGTAAAAGAAGACCTCCCCACCCGGTTATTTTCTTCATCGCGGACTCCTCAGAAACGCCAATGCACGTGTATCCCCTCCCTGCAGAGAGCCAGGAGGAGGAACTTCACCAATGATACAGTTATCCCCAGGTGCCACCACCTGGGGATAACTGTACGAGATGCTCACAATCTCCTACAACCCAAGGAACAGCTCGGTGGTGTCAACACCTCCCTGCTCGAAGAAGTCGGTGACGAAGAAAACGAGATCTCGAGCAATGGATGTACTCGTGTTGAATCCGATAGGAACACCGGATGGATTGATCGCATTCAAGACGATGACCAACAAAATGGCCAGCAGATGGGCCACAATCATCTTATTGGCCATCCAAAAAGCCACCGACATGGCCATGCAACCGGTAGCGAGTAGCTTCTTTCTCATGAGACAATCCTCCTTAGTCCAAATGTTTTATTGACAACCTCAGCTGACCGCCTTAATATACTCAAGATTTGAATGGGAGTCAAGCGAGATCAACGGAGTAAAAGGCATCGAGGAGCAACCAATTCGCCCGTTCCACTGGCGAGTGTCAAATTCATCTGGATGGGTGTCAGAGACGATGACCATATCCACTCCCCTTCATGGAGGCATACATGAGAAGAGACGGAATCGCACGATTCGGGCGCATCTTAGCAGGATTGGGACTCATCGCCATCTTTCTCGGTCCGCTCGTCTGGGGGACCCAATCAACAGCCATCATTCACACTCTGGCAGGGGGAAACGTCGGCGATGGGCGGCTCGCCTCTCAAGCTCCCTCCAATCACCCCGTCGACGACGTCGTTGACGATCAAGGAGATGTCTACCTCCTGGAGGATTTCTACGAGAGAGTGCGTCGTATCGATGCGCAAACGGGCAGGATCACTACCGTGGCCGGCAACGGCGTATCCGGCTATAGCGGCGACGGCGGTCCGGCCACCGAAGCGAGTTTGAACAGCCCACAAGGCATCGCCCTGGATGCTGCCGGGAACTTGTATATTGCCGATTTCCTCAATCATCGCATCCGTCGCGTCGATGCGCAAACGGGAATCATCACCACGGTGGCGGGGGATGGCTTCACCGATCGGGATGGAGAGGGTCGATTCCGCGGCGATGGCGGACCGGCTACTGAGGCCAGCTTGAATCAACCTATCGCCGTAGCCGTGAGCCCAGAGGGCGATCTCTATATCAGCGACTGGGGGAATAATCGTATTCGCAAAGTCGATATGGCTACGGGGATCATCACTACCATTGCGGGTAACGGCAAGCTCCAAGCCAATCCCGCCCGCGACGATGGCGGACCGGCCGTGGAAGCCTCCTTGAATCCGGCCGGCCTGGCCTTTGATGCCCAAGGCCATTTATACGTGGCCGATCTCAAGAATCACCTCATCAGGAGGATCGACCTGGATACCGGCACCATCACGACGGTAGCGGGCGACGGATTCAAGGTCGTATTTGACGCCAATAACCCGGAGAGCATCCGCTATGTTGGCAATGGGCGACTCAACGTGGAAAGCGGACCGGCGCGACGGGTGAGCCTGAATTTCCCCCAAGATGTCGCTGTGGACCGTCAGGGTAACGTCTATATCGCCGATCGAGAGA
The DNA here is from genome assembly GCA_003696865.1 of Acidobacteriota bacterium. GTDB lineage: Bacteria > Acidobacteriota > Blastocatellia > HR10 > J050 > J050. Next base: position 2,141 of record RFHM01000192.1, read on the forward strand.
ACCATCGAATCCGGCGACTCACTCCGGATGGACAATTGAGTACAATCGCCGGGTCGAGCCCGGTGGATGCGGTAACCGGCGCGGGAGACGGGGGATTCAGCGGCGATGGTGGACCGGCGACTATGGCGGAACTGAATGGCCCTCGCGGTGTCGCCGTAGATGCTTCAGGGAACATCTTCATTGCCGACAGCCGAAATGATGTCCTTCGTCTGGTGGACGTCGAGGGGATCATCGCCACCCGAGCGGGTGGCGCGATCAGTTTTGGCGATGGCGGACCGGCCACCAGCGCCGCCGTCTATGCTCCGGGAGCCGTCGCTTTCGATGCGGCGGGCAATGTGTTCATTGCCGAGCCGGTGACCGGTCGCGTTCGCCGAGTGGACGCCCAAACGGGAATCATCACCACGGTAGCGGGCAACGGGACTCTGGAGTCGACCGGCGATGGCGGACCGGCCACCGAAGCGGGACTCGCTCAACCGAGTGGCCTCGCCGTCGATGCGATGGGGAACCTCTACATCTCTGAACTCCAGGGTCAGCGCGTTCGCAAGGTTGATCTTCATACGGGAATCATCACCACCATCGCCGGCAATGGAACGCTTGGATTCAGCGGCGATGGCGGACCGGCCACCGAAGCGCAGTTGAGCGTGCCGAGCGGCCTGGCCATCGACGCCGATGGCCATCTCCTCATCGCCGATTCAGGGAATCATCGCATTCGGCGTGTGGATCGTGAGACCGGGATCATCACCACTATCGCTGGTAACGGTTTTACGGCTGGCAACCCGGATGACCCCTGCGACGGAGCCTTCGCCGGCGATGGCGGACCGGCCACCGAAGCGAGTCTTTGTTTCCCGACCGATGTGGCCGTCGATGGTCAAGGGAACATCATCATTCTCGACACGGGGAATCTGCGCGTTCGCGTCATCGAGGCCGATACGGGGAAAATTACTACCGTCGCCGGCGGAGGGAGACAGGAAGCCAGAGAGAACGGCCCGGCCCGGAATGCTCGATTCCGACTCCCAACGGCCATCGATGCCGATGACCAAGGGAACATATATATTGCCGATCAACTCCTCAATCGCATTCGCCAGATTACCCCACGGGGCCGAATCGTCACCGTGGCGGGAAGCGGCCGCCGCGGCTTCTCCGGCGACGGAGGACCGGCGACGGACGCTGCACTAAGGGGACCGAGTGGTCTGGCCGTCGCTCCAGATGGTCACTTCGTATTCAGCGATTTGTTGAATCATCGCGTTCGCGTCGTCCGGTGAGCCGTTGCCCGAGGTGAGGAAATCACAGACACGCGAGTGAGAGGATTCATTCAAGGCCACGCTGGGGTCAATAGTAAGATGTGTCAACTTTCCATTACATATTGTATATATGTTTCGTTATCCTAACATGCGAGCTAAAAAGCACCCCCCCTTTTGAGAACATCAATGAAATTCACCACTGAAGTATGAGGGGGTCCTGTCGCATCTCAACTGACCTACACCACCCTACCTTGTGACTCGCTTCACCCGAGCCGGGTTTCGCGGACTCACATAGGAGACAACCTCCTTAGACGGGCAGCACCCTCCCGCAAACCGGTACTCGCCACAGGCAGGACCCCCCTCTGTTACTCGACCTGCCACCTTCTGAAGGGTGACAGCAGGGTGAGGAGCGATCCGCGGTGCTCAGAGCGAGCCTAAGCCGCGATCAACAGGCCGATGGGACCAAAAGGCCCCGATTCACCGGCCAAGAGCACTCCGACGACGGATGCCAGTGCACCAAAAATAGCGCCCAGATCACCCGCCGCACCGGGATCAGTGATGCCAAAAACCGTCACGACGAGGAATATAAAGAAGCATGGCAAAGCCATCGTCAGCAGGTTCAGTGCCACTGGCACTCCAACCACCGAAAGTGTTGCTAGCCATCTCTTGCCCATGGTCATTCTTCTCCTTAGGTCAGATTTTGAAGTTGCTCTTTATTTACTACTGGTGGCTCGGAAAACAACCTCTCATTACTCAGAAGCCGATGATAATCCCGACGGCATTGAATCCGGGAGTACCAAAAACGGCGTTCAGGATTCCGAGAATGAGGAACGTTCCGGCCGTCAACGAGAATGGTCCCGTCCCGAGAGCCGCTCCCGTCAAAGCCGCCAGTAGAATACCCACGATTTTAGCAACCATTACCTTGGCTAATCCGAGCCCGAGCGGACTCACCAACAACGGAACTGCTGCTAATTTTTGTCTCGACATAGTTCGGCTTTCCTCCTTACGAAGTTCGGTCATCACATACTCGAAAGCTACTCCTATTCCCCGCCTTCTCTACAGGAGAAGGAAGAGGCTCGCCGGCGTGAATCCTCCCAGCGTGTCCTCCACCAAACTGATCAGAGTGAACGCCGCCGTGAAGAACGGGCCGATACTCTGCGTCAAGAAGAAGGTCAAGAGGACAAACACCTGTGGGACAATCAGTGTCGCCACCGAGACTCCCAGCGGGGCAGAAAGCAATCCTCCGAGAGCTAGAATTTTCTCTTTCACAGCGTCCTCCTTCTAATTGAAAGATTTGTTAAAACGCATGCCTATATTACATAGGGGGTGGGGATTTGTCAAGCGCTTTCTCACGGATCGACGGCGGCAGCAGGCGATAGAAGGGGCTTCAGCCCGGGCGATCACGTCACGTCCTCACCGACGAACGTAAAAAGGGGCCCATTGTGACTCCACGCCGAGCGATCTCACTCGCTCACAGTAATAGTGGCCCATGTTCTGGTTTGCGGACCGGGAGCAACCGTAGCGACGGCCGGCAATTGCGGAACGGCCACGATGACGTCATCTTTGGCATTGACGATCACCGGCCAGCGATCCCGCTCGGTTACGGGGATGCGGTGTTCGATCATCAGGCGCTTGAGCTTCCGCGGTCGATCATGCCCGACGGGAACGTACCGATCTCCCGGTCGGCGAGCGCGCACGCGCAATTGCCGCGGGAGCTTATCATCGTCTAATACGATCTCTCCAGTGACGGCGTCGACATCGTCCCGGCTCAACCCCCGGCGGAGATGGAGCTGGAACTTCCCCCACCGGATGCCCCGACACTCGGTCAGATCTTGAGATGGAGGGACGGAGGGCTCCTCTACCATGAATGTCAATTGATCGAATTCGCGCCACACGATGCATCCGGGCAGGTCGACGCGCTTGCCACTCATCCCCGATTGGAGCAAGCGTTCCACCGCCTCCAGGTGCGCGTGCGTGATGCGCCGGAGGTCGCCGCGAAGCCGACACAGGACGGCTCGCAGCAGGCGACGTCGTATCGTCGGGTGCAATGCCTCACATTGAACCACTGATAAACAGAGGGTTTTGGAATCGCGCATCCGGAGGCACCCGGGAAGAAGTTGAGAGACCATGAGATCGAAATAGGTTTCATCCCGTCGAAGATGTTCGGCCGCCCGCCCCAGCGCCATCTCCACCTCGGGGTTCAAGGCCTTCATTCGAGGCAGAATCTCATGTCGAATCCGGTTGCGCGTCCGGGTGGGATCCCAATTACTCCGGTCCATGCGATAGGTCGCCCCCACGCTCTCACAGTAAGCCAGGACCTCTTCGCGCGTCACGCCGAGTAGAGGGCGAACGATGAGGTCATCGACCACCGGATGAATACCGCTCAATCCTTCTCCTCCCGCTCCTCGCACCAGTCGCATGAGGATGGTTTCTGCTTGATCGGTCAATGTATGTCCGGTGGCGATGCGCGCCGCTTCGACTTCCCTGGCCGTATGGCGCAGAAACCGATAGCGTTCCCGGCGAGCGATTTCCTCCAGATTCCGTCGTTCTCGCTCGGCGAGCGCCCTGATGTTCCGACGCGTTGCAGTGAATGCAAGACCGAAATGGTCGGCCAAGGCGCGGACGAAGTCCTCATCCTGATCCGACTCCGCGCCTCGCAGTTGATGGTTCATATGAGCCACATGGAGGCGAAGCGAAGGGTATCGTCTCTCTCGAAGTTCGACCAAGACATACAACAAGGCTACCGAGTCCGGTCCTCCCGAGACAGCGACCACTACGGTGAGACCATCGCCGAGCATCTCGTACCGGTCGATGGTGCGTTGAACCTTAGTGATGAAAGACTCGTGACCGTGGGACATCAACCGTTGACCACGGGAAAGACTTCCTTCTCACTTTCGACCCAGCACTCCATTGTAAATCGGACGCTCAACGGTCACAACCGTACGCGCGTATCAGGGCCGCCGTCCAAATGGATAGTGTCAACGAATCGGATGTGTCGCCACCGGTAGGTCATCACCAATGAGTGCGTGCGCTTACCACCGCCCCAGAACCGCACGCCATCGAGCAGCGATCCGGATGTGACTCCGCAAGCCGCGAAGATGAGGTTCCGGCCTGGTGCCAGATCGTTCTCCGTATAGATTTGGTGCACATCCCCGATGCCCATGTGCTCCATCCGCTCGATATCCCGTTCATGTCGTGGCTTGAGCCGAGCCAACATGTGACCGTTCAAACACCGAAGTGCGGCGGCCGTCAATACCCCTTCGGGTGCTCCTCCAATGCCCATGACGGCATGAACGTTGGTACCAGCAACGGCCGCAGAGATGCCCGCCGAGAGGTCGCCATCGCCGATGAGCTTGATGCGGGCGCCCGCCCGCCGGATATCGGCGATGAGCTGTTCATGGCGCGGTCGATCCAGCACGATGATGACGAGATCTTCGACGTCCCGGTCCAAGCTGCGCGCAATCGCTTTCAAGTTCTCGGCCACCGGCGCATCCAGATCGAGCCGATCCGCGCATCCCGGCCCGACGATGATTTTCTCCATGTACGTATCCGGCGCAAAGAGCAGTCCCCCTTTCTCTGCTGCCGCCAGCACCGTGATGGCGTTCGGCGCACCGGTAGCGCAAAGGTTGGTCCCTTCCAGAGGATCGACGGCGATATCGACTTCGGGATAGCCATCGACGTCTCCAGAGCGAGTATATCCCAGGCCCACGCGCTCGCCGATGTACAACATGGGAGCTTCGTCGCGCTCGCCCTCGCCAATGACCACCGTTCCCCGAATGGGAATCGTATCCAGGACCATGCGCATCGCTTCCACAGCCACGTGATCGGAGAGGGTGCGGTCTCCCTTTCCCATCGTGCGAGCGGCGGCGATGGCGGCGGCCTCGACGACGCGCAGGAACTCCAGAGCGAGTTCTTTCTCTGCGAAGGGTTTGGCTTCTGACATGATCTCCTCACTCCGACCGGTCGGCGATCACCTCTTGGGTTCCCACTTCGGGAGCGTGCAGCGCACGGGCTTGTCTTTACGGAATCCGAGGACGTAGTCAGCCTGCATGAGCTTATGAATCTCCCGCGTGCCCTCGTAGATGACGGCGCCTTTGCAGTTTCGATAAAACCGCTCCACCGGATACTCATTCGAGTAGCCATACGCCCCATAAATCTGCACGGCATTCGATGCCGCCCGCTCACTGGCCACGGTGGCCATCCACTTGGCCAGCGATGTCTCTCGCGTATTGCGCAGCCCGCGATTCTTCATCCACCCTGAGCGGAGCCAGAGCAAGCGACAGGCTTGATAGTCGGCTTCCATCTCGGCGATCATTTCCTTGATCAACTGATATTCGGCAATAGGCCGACCGAACGTCTTTCGCTCCAGGGCATATTTGACCGAAGCGTCGCGACAGGCGCGAATCAATCCCGTGGCGCCCGCCGCCACTGTATATCGCCCCTGATCGAGGGCGAACATGGCGATCTTGAATCCCTCACCTTCTCGACCGAGCAGGTTCTCTCGGGGCACGCGAACATCCTGATAGTGAATCCATCCCGTGTTCCCCGCCCGCACGCCGAGCTTGCCGTGGAGGGTTCCCGTTTCCACTCCTTGGAATCGGCGCTCCACGATGAACGCCGAGATACCGCTGTGGTCTCGCTTCTTTTTCTTTTCCAGATCGGTCCAGGCGAATGTGATGAACTGATCGGCGACATCGGCCAGACTGATCCAGATTTTCTCTCCGTTGAGGACGTAAACGTCTCCGTCCTTGACGGCCGTGGACTGAATGCCGACGGCATCCGACCCCGCATTGGGTTCAGTCAGGGCGTAGGTGGCCAGTTTCTCTCCCTTGGCTTGTGGGATGAGATAACGTCGTTTTTGTTCTTCCGTTCCCCAACTGAGCAGGGTGAGGCAATTGAGTCCTACGTGAACCGACATGAAGACGCGCAGGAACGTATCGACATACTCCAACTCCTCACAGGCCAACCCCAGCGCGATATAATCGAATCCCGCCCCGCCATATTCCTCGGGGACGCAAATGCCCAAAAGTCCCAACTCGGCCATTTTTTTCGGGATGGATGGATCGTACTCGCCACGCTCGTCTAACTCGCGAATGCGCGGCGCCACTTCCTTGGCGGCGAATTCGCGCACCATCTTCTCGACGGCCTTTTGTTCCTCAGTGAACTCGAAATCGATCATCGCGACCTCCCTCGCACATTATGGATGATTCAGAGGTGCCAATTGTGACATACCGAGGGACTGTTGACAAACGAGAGGACGACTTTCTCCACATTCGTCATGTTAAGGAATGGATCGCATCGAGCGTCCATCACCGGTCGGAAGACCAGTAAGGCTCCAACTCGACGCCCAACCCATCGGCCAGTCGATTGACGAAGGCAAAATATGCCGTTACCTGATTGATGTCCAGGATATCGGCATCGGTGAATCCCACGCGCCGGAGCCGTTCCACGTCAGTCGGCGTCATGTTCCAAGGCTCGATGGTCAGTTTGACGGCATATTCGAGCATGGCGCGGTCTCGCTCGCTGAGTGGTGCCTGACGGAAGTCGGTCTTCAATTGCTCGATGATCGTCTCATCCTGAATGAATCGACGGAGACCCTCCCCGTGATGCGTCACTCAATAGTGGCACCGATTCGTCGCCGAGACGACCACGGCGATCATCTCGCGTTGGACACGGCTCAAGCCCGAACGGCCATACATGAGCGTCTTGTACAGTTCGTAGTGCGCTCGCAACGAGGCGGGATTGAGACTGTGAATCTTCAGGATGTGATCGACCCCGCCCCAGGGCGCGGCGAGTCGATCGTAAAGCGCTTTCAATTCCCCCTCGGCTTCCGATTCCGGAATCATGGTGATCCAAGCCATATCGTTCACTCCATCCCTGAGATCATCGACTTCTCTGGCGCTACCGAAATCGATGCGGCGTCCATTCGGTCGAGCGGCTCCAACGTCTTCAGGAATCCCCCGAAGATGATGGTGATGGCGATGAGTTCGCCGATGTACTGGACCTGCGGATAACCAAACCGATTGAGCGTGCTGGCCCCGGCAATGATGAACGTGCCCACGGCGATCATCACATTTCCCAGCGCGCGGTCGCGCCCCATGCGCTTTTTCTTGTACAGCCACGCCGAATAGAGGGCACCGCCGCCCAGACAGAGCGTTCCATAAACGTTCAAAAACGGCGTCCAGGCGCGCGGCGAGCCGAATCCCGCTTCCCCGATGGAGGGCAAGGCCGCTCCACTGGGGATATTGGGATAGACTCGCTCCAGCGCCAGGGGAGCGGTGTAGACGAGATATCCGCCATACGCCGTGACGGCCAACAAGAGGCCCATGAAGACATGGGCCACTTTTCGATTGGCCAGCAGATACATCGTCCCCTGTCCCAGATAGACGCTGCCCAACATGGCCCCCAGGTAATACCACGTTCGATACATGACCGGCGTCCAGTGACCGAACACCTGCAAGAGGAACTCCATTCCGACGGAGATGGCGAAATTGGCCAGGCCGATACTCCAAATCAGTTGGTAGATCTTCCGCCGCTGCCAGTACTGCCGCGCCGTCAAGATGGCGAAGAGAGCGGCGATGCCCGCCGTCAATCCCGTGATGAGCGTATTCATGGCCTCAGCGTGGTGGCGAAGCTTCGGCAGCCCGGCGCGGCGTTTCCGCCAGGGCCAGAGCGCCGCGCGTACTCATCATGAATCCCCAAAACATCAAGCTGATCCCAATGACTTCGCCGATATACTGGAATTGATGATATCCCAAGCGATTCATCGCGCTGGTGACGCCGACGGTCGTCCCGCCCGCGGCGATGAGGATGTTGGCCAACACGCGATGCCGCTCCATTCGCCGACGAGCCAATTGGATAGCCGAATACAGTGCGCCGCCGTTGAGCCAGAGAAATCCGTAGATGTTCAAAAACGGCGTCAGCCATCGTGGCGTCTTGATGCCCGCTTGACTCACGCGAGGAAATCCATCGCCACTCGGCACAGCGGGAGCCACGGCGGATAGATCCAGAGGAACAGTGAACGTCAGATAGACGCCGTAGAGGGAGAGCAGCACGACCACAACCATCGATGCATGAGCCCAACGGCGAGGCAGAAGATAGTACGCCGTCCCCTGACCGAAGTACACCGCTCCCAGCATAGCGCCGGTCAAGTACCACGTGATATAGAGCGGAGCCGTCCAGTATCCCCGCATCGTCAATATGAACTCGCAACTGGCGGAGATGGCGAAGGTCATCAGCGCTATCCACCAAACGAGCTGGAAGATTTTTCGTCGTCGCAGGTATTGTCTGAGCGCGACGGCGGCGAAGATGGCACTAATCGAGGCATTCAGTGCTGTGAGTAGAACGTCCATGAACTCCGTTCATTCCCTCCCCTGAAAATAGGGTGTGGCGCAAGCTGCTAGCTTGCACTCCCTCATTTCCACCCTTCGTGGCGTGCTCAAGCACATAGCCGATTCCCGATTTTCGTTCGCTCCGGGGGGCGACAAGAGGCTATAGTATACGGAGAGACGTCCTCTTTTTCCAGTCACCGGGGTGAAGGGATCAACGGCGACTCTCCGGCGAAAATGGGGTGTAAGCTCATGAGCGATTCCCTTGTTTTGAGGTCGGAGGGACACTATACTCGGACACGATGAGTTATTACGACGACGAACCCATCGATTTGGGGCCCATTCGCACTTATCCACTCCGGTCGCGCCCGAGCAAGGTGACGACGGCCCATTTCGCCGAACCGCACCAGCGCGGCGCGCCGATGAAATCGTTTCTCGAGCGATTGCCCGACATCTTGGCCGTGCGCGATCTGCGCGCCGTCGTGGCGGCTATCCTCGCGGCACGACGGCGACAGAAGGTGGTCATCGTCGGGCTCGGCGGACATGTCATCAAGTGCGGCCTGTCGCCCGTGCTCATCGATCTCATGCGCCGCGGATTCTTCACCGCGTTCGCTATGACCGGCGCGGGCGTCATTCACGATGTCGAGATCGCACTGGTCGGGGCCACATCTGAAGACGTCGAAGCCACGCTGCCATCTGGTCAATTCGGCATGGCCGAAGAGACGGGTCGCTTCATCAACGAAGCTATCCGAGCGGCAGCCCGCGATAACATTGGCATGGGCGAAGCAGTGGGGCGGGCCCTCCACACCCTCCATCCGCCGCATGGAGAGGTCTCGCTTCTCTACACGGCCTACACGGCGCGCGTCCCGGTCACCGTCCACGTGACGCTGGGCACGGACATCACGCACATTCATCCTACTGCCGAAGGGGCGGCCATTGGCGCGGCCAGTTTTCACGACTTCCGCCTGTTCTGTTCGCTGGTCCGCCGCCTGGATGGCGGGGGGGTGTATCTCAACATGGGCTCGGCGGTCACCCTGCCGGAGGTTTTTCTCAAGGCCGTGACGGCCGTTCGCAATCTGGGGACGCCGTTGGAGAACATCACCACGGCGAATTTCGATTTCATCCAACACTATCGTCCGCTGATGAATGTCGTGCGCCGACCGGTGGCGGGCGTCGGTCGGGGATACGCGCTCACCGGTCATCACGAAATTCTCATTCCGCTGCTCGCGGCCAGCCTCATCGAGGCCGAATGATGCAGTCTCTCATCGTCACTCAAGGGGAGGGTTCGAAGACGAGGACGCCGCTCCGTCGCGTGCCAGCGTAAAATCGCTCTGGATCGAAGAGATCCTGAATCACCCCAACGAACTTAGCTTGGAACATGTCGCCCGGCGGTAATCCCTCGGCGGATAGCCCCGACCAGGTTTCACCGCCATCGGTCGATCGAAACCAGCGTGACGGCGTGGCCAGGTAGAGCGTTCGATGATCGCGCACGTCGAGCGTGATCCTGCCCGGATACTGTCCAACGTCAAATCCCGTTCGTTGCCACGTCTCGCCGAAATCGGTGGATGTGAAGATCCGATGGGATCGCGTCGTGATGTAGATGACGTTGGGCGTCACCGGATCGACGGTGATGGAGTCGATCCATCGATCGAGAAACGTTTCCTCGAGCCCGCGCGTGGTGCGCTGCCACGTCTCGCCACCATCGGTGCTCCGCCAGAAGAAATCATAACTCGCCGCATAGATGCGGTGGGAATCGGTGGGATCGACGACTACACTTTCGGCCACCCGCACCAACGAGACGGGAGCGTAACTCTCCTTCACCGCCCACGTCTCTCCACCGTCGGTCGACTTATACATGGTGAGCGTGGCCGAATCGACGGTGAACAGCGTCTCAGGATGACGGGGATCGAGCGCGAACGAGCGGAAGACGGCCCCTGAGGGGTTGAGGATGGTTCTCCACGTGCGCCCTCCATCGGTCGATTTTTTGATCGCCCGATCGCCGCCGTAGAGCACATCCGGGTTCTGAGGATCAATGGTCAGGTGAAATCCATTGGCCACGTGCATATCAGTGCTCCACTTGATCCAGGTGTGCCCTCCGTCCTCGCTGCGATAGAGGCCATTGGCCAAGACGCCCGCATAGAAGACGCGGGCGTCCAGAGGATCGCGGACGAGCGTTTGAATCTGCGCGACAAAGGGAAGCCCCTCATCCCGAACGACGAATTTCCGCCCCCCGTCCAACGACTGATGAACGCCGGTACCCATGCTGCCCAGATACACGATATCCGGATCGGCGGGATGCACCACCACCGTCTGTGGAAAGAGATCCTCGTGCCCGAGCCGTTGCCACGTGCGGCCACCATCGCTCGATGTGTAGAGCCCTCCGGCGCCCGCCGTCAGATAAACGATATCGGGCCACGCGGCGGCAAATTGAATGCTCCACACATCCTGACCGGGAAAGTGGTGCCCCTCGATCCCGGCGACGGCGAATCGACCACTTCGCAGAATGAACAACCCGTTTCCGTTTCCCAGGAAAACGCGCTCGGGCGAGCGCGGATCAACGGCCACCGCCCGACTGAACGGAGCGGCTCCTGGCGGCGTCAACCGCGTCCACGCCACTCCACCCACTTGGGAGTAGAGAAAAGCATTCTTGATGGACGCGATATAGAGGCGACGTCGTCTGATGGGATCGATGGCCAGCGCCCAAGCATCGTTTCCCAATCCGGAACGACGGAGATTACTGCCAGCGATCTGCTCCCAGGACAGACCGCCATCGGTGGATTCGAACAATCCTCCATCGCATCCCGAAGCGATCGTGCCCGCCAACACGTGCCAGGAGTCTTGTGGGTCAACGAGTACGCCAGCGATGTTATCCCCATTCACCCCACATCGCGGGAAACTCGTCCCTCGACTGGATGCAAACCAGTGTTCGGCGCCGTCCGTGGATTTATAAATCTGCCCTTGAAGGGGAACATACAAGGTCATCGCATCCTGAGGATCAACGGTCAAGAGATTCGCGTAGAGGTGCCCCCATTTGACCGTTTTATCCTCGGGCAACCCGCGATTCTTCTCCATCCAGGTGACGCCGCCATCGATAGATTTGAAGACGCCGTGATAGCGGGTCAAAGCATAAACCGTGGTGGGTGTCGTCGCATCGAGTCCTACGCCGACCACATTGGCTCCCACAATGCCTCGATTATGGGGAATCCAACGACCGTCGGTGAACGCCGCCCGCGTCGCTCC
>RFHM01000193.1 GCA_003696865.1 Acidobacteriota bacterium
CCCCGAGGCCGCGCCTCCTCCGCCCGCCGCCCCCGCCGCGCCGAGCCCCGCTCCTGCGGAAATCCCCGCCTACGAGCCCGGAGAACCGGTTGAGATCGTCCCCATGACGCCGATGCGCAAGACGATCGCCGAGCGCATGATCCTCAGCCGGCGAACGTCGGCCCACGTGACCACCGTATTCGAGGTCGATATGACGCGAGTCATGCGACGGCGCGACGCGCTCAAAGATGAGTTCCTGAACCGTCATGGCGTGCGACTGACGCCGCTGGCCTTCGTCGCCCAGGCCTGTATTGATGCTCTCAAGAAATTCCCCATCTTCAATGCTTCCATTTCCGGGGACAATATCGTGTACAAGAAGAACATCAACCTGGGGATTGCCGTGGCTCTCGATTGGGGGCTCATCGTTCCCGTGATCAAGCAGGCTGATGAGAAAAGCTTGCTCGGGCTGGCCAAGGCCATCCAGGATCTGGCCGACCGGGCCCGGCGCAAGGAACTGAAACCGGAAGAGGTGAAAGGGGGCACTTTCACCATCACCAATCCGGGGATCTTCGGCAGCTTGTTTGGAACGCCAATCATCAACCAGCCCCAGGTAGCCATCCTGGGGGTGGGATCAATTCACAAGAGACCGGTGGTCATCGAAGGCGATGCCATCGCCGTGCGATCGATGGCGTATTTGTCGCTCTCCTTCGATCACCGGCTCATCGATGGAGCTCTCGGCGACCAGTTCATGGCGCATATCAAACGCTGGTTGGAATCGCTGGACGTGGAGTGACCCGGCCATGGTGAGTTCGGTCACCGGTTGGGAGCAGCCATCGAAAAAGGCGATCTGATGGTTGCGCGATGCGCTCAGCAACTGACACCGGACATCGAGAGGTCATGGAACCACATCATGCGCCAGAGCCAGAGCGCCACCGCGTCTTCCACGTCTACAAGCTCGGTTGGATGAGCTATGGAGACGGTCTCCGACTGCAAAGCTTCCTGGTCAATGAAAGAAAGAGCGGAAAGATCCCTGACACGCTCCTGCTCTTACAGCACTTTCCTGTGATCACGCTGGGACGACGGGCGGTGCCCGAGGACGTACTCGTCGATGAGCAGCTTCTGGCCGACCTCGATATCCAGCTCTTCGAGACGAACCGGGGTGGAAGAGCGACCTATCACGGCCCGGGCCAACTGGTCGCTTATCCGATCTTCGATCTGGCGACTCATCGCCGCGACGCGCACAAGTATCTGAGGGACTTAGAAGAGGCGGTTATTCGCACCTTGAGCGACGTGGGCATCAAAGGGCGCCGTATTCCCGGATTGACCGGCGTCTGGGTCGACGACAGGAAAATCGCTTCCATTGGCGTCCACTTCTCGCGCTGGGTCACCAGCCATGGACTGGCCCTCAACGTCGATAACGATCTCACTCCATTCCGCAAGTTGATTATTCCCTGTGGGTTGGGCCACGACAGGTACAGTGTGACGTCAATTAAAGAAGAACTTCAACATGGGGTCGATTACTCGTCGGTCGAGGACCGCCTCGTCGATCACTTCGGCGAAATCTTTCGGCGAGTGCCCGTTTACCGGTCCCCAGAGAGCCAGAGCGTCCAGGTCATCGTGATGAGCGTTCCGGACAAGCGCATCCTGCTCCTCAAACGGAATCCGGCCCACGGCGATTTCTGGCAACCGGTCACCGGCTTCATCGAGCCCGGCGAATCCCCTGCGCGAGCGGCTTCCAGGGAACTCCGGGAGGAGACCGGCCTCTCCGGCCAACCGCGAAGCTTAGGCCACGAGCAGAGTTTTCTCCTCGACCCCCATGTGGTTGGTGGGGACGGTCGGCGACGGCCCACCGTCCATCGCGAATATTCCTTCCTCTTCACCGTGCCCCATCCTCCGCCGCGACTCCGGATCAATCTGGGCCAGCATACCGGAGCGGGATGGTTCACCCTCGAAGAGGCCATGAGGATGGTGAGGTGGGATAGTGCCCGGCGGGCGCTTCGTCTGGCGGCTGACGTAGCGGTCCGGTGACCAGTGAGATGATGCCCTGGAGAATCTATCGGTACATCATCAGAGAAATCCTCCCCTATTTCTTGCTGACGCTCCTCATCGCCACAACCATCATCTTCTCCCAGGAGGTGGGGCGATTCGCCGAGTTGTTCGTCAAGCGAAATGTCCCTCCGGTGCTCGTTCGCACGCTGTTGGTCTCGCTGCTCACGCGAATCTCCATCATCACGCTTCCCATTTCTCTGCTGACCGGTATCTTCCTGGCGCTGGCCCGCATGTCGAGCGATAACGAGATTCTCAGTCTGCTGGCCAGCGGAATGAGTCGACGCCAACTCCTCATCCCCCTGTTGGCCATTTCCGGAGTGGTCTCACTGCTATTGGGAGTCATCACTTTGAAGGAACTCCCGCAATCGGCGGCGGCGTTCCGACGCATTCGCGGCGAACTGCTCGTTCAAGGCATCCGCACACAGGTGAAACCGCGGGTTTTCGACACCCGCTTTCTCCACCGCGTGCTGTACATTCGGGAGATCGACCGGAAAACCGATGTCTGGAAGGGAGTGTTCATTGCGTCCACCGAAGGTGGAGAACTCGTTCTGATGACCGGAGAGCGGGGTATCCTCGCCCTGGGGAAAACCCCCTCCAGTTCCCAATTGCACCTGTTCAACGGCGTCGTCCACCGACTGGAGAGAGACGACCAAGGCGAGGTGGTGTACCATCTGGAAGCCTTTACATCACATCACGTGCGGTTCGACCCTCGTTCATCCGAAGCCGAAAAATTCAGGGTGGAGTGGGCCGAGAAACGACCATCGGTGGCCGAGCAGTCTCTCGACGAGTTGCTCAGCGTGCCGCCCGAGGAAGGGACCACCTATATCAAAGCTCGCGTGGAAGCCAGTCGACGGCTCGCCATTCCACTGGCCTGTTTGTTGTTCGCCCCTCTGGGGTTGGCGCTGGGAATCGTTCCACGGGCGGCGGGCCGGTCGGCGGGGTTCATGATGAGCATGATCCTGGCCACCATCTACTACTTGTTGCTCTTTGCCGGAGAAC
>RFHM01000194.1 GCA_003696865.1 Acidobacteriota bacterium
CGAGGAGGCCGTGGAGACCGATCTCCATGTGGTGACGTCGCCCATTGTAGGAACGTTCTATCGCGCCCCCAGCCCGACGGCAGATCCCTTCGTCCGCGAGGGTGATTGGGTGGAACCGGGGACGATCTTGTGCATCGTCGAGGCGATGAAAATCATGAACGAGATTCCCTCCGACGTCGCCGGTCAGGTGGTGAAGATTCATGTCGAAAATGCGCAGCCCGTGGAATACGGTCAACCGCTGTTCAGCATCAAGGTCGGTCGTCCGTAGTCCGTCGGCGCTGGTCGGCGAGAATGCGGCAATGGATTACGGACGACTCGATAATGCATGATGTTTAAACGCGTCCTCATTGCTAATCGTGGAGAGATTGCCTGTCGCATCATCTGGGCGTGTCAGGAGTTGGGCATCGAGACGGTCGCCGTCTTCTCCGAGGCGGATCGGGAGGCGCTGCACGTGCAACTCGCCGATCAGGCCATCTGTATTGGTCCGCCACCCGCTGCAGAGAGTTATCTCAACGTTCCCGCCGTCATCAGCGCCGCGGAAATCAGCGACGTCGATGCCATCCATCCGGGGTATGGATTCTTAGCCGAGAACGCTCATTTCGCCGAAATTTGTGAAGCCTGTAACATCAAGTTCATCGGTCCCTCGCCGGAGGTCATCCGCCTCATGGGCGATAAAGCGCGGGCGCGCGCGGTCATGAAAGCGGCCGGCGTCCCCGTTCTCCCCGGGAGCGACGGGATCGTGGAGACCGACGAACAAGCGCGTGATGTCGTGCGGCAAATCGGCCTCCCGGTGATCATCAAGGCGACTGCGGGAGGAGGAGGCCGGGGGATGCGCATCGTACGCACGGCCACGGAGTTGTCCGCTGCGCTGGAAGCTGCCCGCTCGGAGGCGCGAGCGGCGTTTGGCGAAGGGGGCGTCTATATCGAAAAGTACATCGAAGAACCTCGGCATATCGAAGTGCAAATCCTCGCCGATGAGCGAGGCCATGTCGTTCACCTGGGCGAACGCGAATGTTCCATTCAGCGGCGCCATCAGAAACTGCTGGAAGAATCGCCCTCCGTAGTGGTGACGCCGGAGATGCGCCATGCTCTCGGCGCCATCGCCGTGCGCGCCGCTCGCCAGATTGGATACACCAATGCCGGGACGATGGAATTCCTGTTCGATGGCGAGCAGTTTTATTTCATGGAGATGAACACGCGCATTCAGGTCGAACATCCGGTGACCGAGATGGTGGTCAATGCCGATCTGGTGCGAGCACAGATTCTCGTCGCCGCCGGCGAGCCCATCGAATTCGATCAGCCGGACGTCGTTCTCGCCGGACACGCCATCGAGTGCCGCATCAACGCCGAAGATCCGGGGACGTTCGTTCCTTCCCCGGGCACGATCACCGCTCTGACCATCCCCGGCGGACCCGGCGTCCGCGTGGATACGGCGCTCTATCCCGGCTACACCATCCCCCCTTATTACGACTCCCTGGTGGCCAAGGTCATCGTTCATGCTCGCCGCCGCGATATCGCCATCGCCCGGATGCGACGTGTGTTGGAGGGATTCGCCATCCAGGGCATAAAGACGACCATTCCTCTGCACCTGGGCATTCTCGAACACCCGGACTTCATCGCCGGTCGGTTCTCCACTCATTTCATGGAACACTACGCTCATCGGCGTCCGGACGTCGAGCGTTCAGCGCCAGAGTCTCCATCGGTCCGGAGCGTGAGCTCGGAGGCCTGAACCTCGGGGGTCTAGCATGGCCAGCGAAATTTACCTGGACACGGAGACGTTGAGGCTCTCTCACGAAGTGCCTGGGGGATGGGCCAACATTCGCGAGTTCGGGCTCTCGGTGGGCATCACCTGGGATGAACAACATGGGTTCCGAGCGTGGTATGAACCGGATGCGCCTCGATTGATCGAGGAACTGGCTCGATTCGATCGCATCATCACCTTCAACGGCGAGCGGTTCGATTTCAAGGTCCTCTCCAAGTACGGCGATGTAGAGAAGCTGCACGCGCGATCTTTCGATCTGTTGGCGGATTTGAAGAAAAAACTCGGGCGTCGCGTGAAATTCGACACGCTGGTGCGAGCCACATTAGGCCGGGGAAAGACGGGCGTCGGTCATCTGGCCGTGGCGTGGTGGCACGCCGGAGAGAGGGATCGCGTGGTGGCCTACTGTCGTGAAGATGTGCAACTGATGGTCGAGGTCGTCCGGTTCGCGCGCCAGCACGGCTATGTGATGATTGCTCCCGGACGAAAAATCCCCGTCAACTGGTGAGCGGCTGATCGACGACTCCGAATGTCCGCAGTATGGTGGAAACCGGCGCGAGGATGTCGGCTTCCGGGCGATCGGGTGAGGGCGTCATCGATCCCGCGTTCATCGGCGTCTCCTTCATCCTGGCGCTTGCTGCGTTCACCGACTGAACATACACTTTAGAGGCAGTGGCAATCGGAAGATCGCCGCGTGCATTTCATCACGAGGAGGGAGCACTTATGACGGAATATCGGATCGAGGTTGACTCGCTGGGCGAAGTGCGCGTGCCCGCTCATGTCTACTATGGCGCGCAGACACAACGCGCCGTTGAGAACTTTCCCATCAGCGGTCTGCGATTGCCCCGGCCGTTCATCCGGGCAATGGGGCTCATCAAACGGGCTGCCGCCGAAGTGAACATGGAACTCGGCCTGCTCGATGAGAAAATCGGTCGGGCTATTGTCCAGGCCGCCGGGGAAGTCGCCGATGGGCGGTATGATGATCAATTCGTCGTCGACGTTTTCCAGACCGGCTCGGGGACGTCCACCAACATGAACGCCAACGAGATCATCAGCAATCGGGCCATCGAAATTCTCGGTGGCGAGATGGGGTCCAAGAAACCGGTTCACCCCAACGATCACGTCAACAAGGGGCAATCGAGCAATGACGTGATTCCGACGGCCATTCACGTCTCGGCGCTGGAGACGATCGAGAACGATCTCTTGCCGGCGCTGACCCATCTTCGCGACGCGCTGGACGCCAAGGCCAGGGAATTCGACGACGTGGTCAAGATTGGACGGACCCATCTGCAAGATGCCGTCCCCGTTCGCCTGGGTCAGGAGTTCGGCGGATATGCCTCCATGGTGGCCCACGGGATTCGCCGGGTGGAAAACGTGCGCGAGCATTTGAGCGAACTGGCCATCGGGGGCACGGCGGTGGGGACGGGATTGAACGCTCCGCCCGAATTCGCTCCTCGCGTCGTGGAGCGATTGTCTGCGCTCACCGGACTCACCTTCAAAGAGGCGTCTCATCGATTCGAAGCGCTCGGCGCCCGCGATGCCGTGGTCGAAGCGAGTGGCGCGCTCAAGACGGTGGCCTGCAGCCTGATGAAAATCGCCAACGATCTCCGTCTGCTGAGCTCTGGGCCGCGCTCGGGTATCGGCGAGATCACGTTGCCTTCGCTTCAGCCGGGGAGTTCCATCATGCCGGGAAAGGTCAATCCGGTGATCCCCGAGGCTATTCGCATGATCGGAGCGCAAGTCATCGGCAACGATGTCACCATCGCCGTTTGCGGTCAAGGTGGAGACCTGGAACTGAACGTGATGATGCCGGTGATGGCCTATAACCTGCTCCAGTCGATCCAGCTTCTGGCCAACGGGTCGCGGGTCCTGGCCGATAAGTGCGTCGGCGGCATACGCGCCAATCGCGAGCGTTGCCAGAGTTTGATCGAGGGGAGTCTGGCCATGTGTACGGCGCTGGCTCCCAAGATCGGCTACGATGCCGCGGCCAAGATCGCCAAGGAGGCTTACGAGACCGGTCGGACGGTGCGCGAGATCGCTCGCGAGAAGCGGGTCTTGCCCGAGGACGAACTGGATCGCGTGCTCGATCCACGCCGGATGACCGAACCGGGAATCCCGGACTGAAAGCCCGTGGCGAGGGACCATGACCTCGGAGCGAGGCGAGCTCTGATGGGCACCGTCACAGAGGCGAACACTGATCCCGGTTGGGCGCTGGCGATGGGAGAATACGCTCGTCGCTTCAGCGCCCCACCGTCCCGGCCATCGCGAACGATGGATGAATGGTGAGAAGGAGAACGCACGATGAGCCCACTACTGAAAATATGCCTCATAGGAGGAATTCTCTTCATCGGAGGTCCATCATTGATGAGCTGCACCGGCCAACGAACGCGAGAAGCCGCCGTCGCCGCCGATCTCGAAGCCAAGATCGCGCGATTTGCGCCCACGGAGATCACCGCCGATATCGCGCATCTCTCCCCGGGCGATCGCCGCGCATTGAAAAAACTCATCGAGGCGGGCAAGTTGATGGATGATATATTCCTGCGCCAGGTGTGGAGCGGGAATGTCGCTTTGCTCGACAGATTGAAAGCCGATACCAGTCCCGAGGGAGCGTTGAAGCGGCGATATTTTTGGATCAACTTCGGTCCCTGGTCGCGGTTGGATGATGACCAGCCGTTCATCGCCGGCGTGCCTCCCAAGCCGGCGGGCGCCAACTATTACCCCGAAGACATGACCAAAGAGGAATTCCGCGCCTGGCTGGAGACGCTCCCGCCCGACGAGCAGAAACGAGCGACCGGATTTTTCACCGTCATTCGCCGGGATGACCGGGGTCGCCTCCGCATCGTTCCTTACAGCGAGGAGTATCGGGAATTCCTCGAGCCGGCGGCGCAGTTGCTCCGCGAGGCGGCGGCTCTCACCGGGAATCAGTCGCTCAAAGATTATCTCCTCAAACGGGCGGCCGCTTTCCTGAGCAATGACTATTACGAGAGCGACATCGCCTGGATGGCGTTGGACGCGCCCATCGACGTGACCATCGGTCCTTACGAGACGTACGAAGATAAGCTGTTCGGATATAAAGCGGCGTTCGAGGCGTTCATCACCATTCGCGATGAGGCAGAGACGGCCCGACTGGCCCGATTCAGTCAGTATCTTCAGGAGCTTGAGAACCATCTCCCCATTGAAGAGAAGTACAAGAATCCTCGCCTGGGCGCCATC
Organism: Acidobacteriota bacterium; assembly: GCA_003696865.1. GTDB lineage: Bacteria > Acidobacteriota > Blastocatellia > HR10 > J050 > J050. Next base: position 4,973 of record RFHM01000194.1, read on the forward strand.
GCTCCTATTCGCGTGGTGGATGAGGTGTTCGTCGGCGGTGATAGCAAGGCCGGTGTGCAGACGGCGGCCTTCAATCTGCCCAACGATGAGCGGGTCATCAGAGAGAAGGGCAGCAAGCGCGTGATGCTCAAGAACGTACAGGAAGCCAAATTCAAGCAGATCCTCGTGCCCATCAGTCGGATCGTGCTGAACCCGGAGCAAGCCAAGGAGGTCGCTTTCTCGGCTTTCTTCACTCATATTCTGGCCCACGAATTGATGCACGGGCTCGGACCGCACAACATCGTCGTCGATGGAAGAGCGACGACCGTGCGGCGAGAACTGGAGGAACTCTACTCGGCCATTGAGGAGGCCAAGGCCGATATCACCGGCCTGTGGGCCGTACAATACTTGATCGATCGCGGAGTGATCGAGGGGAGCATGGAGCGACCGCTGTACGTCACTTTCCTGGCCAGCATGTTTCGTTCGGTGCGATTCGGCATCGAGGAAGCCCATGGCAAGGGCGTCGCCGTGCAGTTCAACTACTTGAGCGATGAGGGCGCCATCACCGTCGATGAGCAGAGTGGGCGATTCAGCATCGATTTTCAGAAAGTGAAGTCGGCCGTCCGGAAATTGACGCACGACATATTGACGCTTCAGGCTGAGGGGAACAAAGCGAAAGCCAAGGCTCTGCTCGACACGTATGGGGTGATTCGACCGCCGATGCAACGGGCCTTAGACCGGTTGAGCCGCGTCCCGGTGGATATCGAGCCCATCTTCCCCTTGGCGCAGTGAGCGCCTTCGGGCGGCGAGTGACGGTGAATGTCCCGGTGGGGTGGTGAGGCGATTTCGAGATCCGAACTCGGAGTGGACGGATTGAATCGTCGCCCATCGTTCCCGATCTCGAACGGTGGACGATGAACTCCCCACTGCGGATCGATCATGAGGAACTGACTTCGTATTCCGGATATTTCCGAGTTTATTATGTCTGCTGATACGGAGCCCATCGACCGCATCATCGCGGAATGGCAGGCGGGCATCGACCGCGAGGAGAACTTTCGTCGTCTCTTCGAGCGATATTACCGTCCCGTGCATCGCTTCTTCGAGAAGCGCGGATTCTCCAGAGAAGAGTGCCGGGATCTAACCCAAGAGACGTTCATTCGGGTCTATATAGGTATGGCGGGATTTCGCGGCGAAGCGCGATTCGAGACGTGGTTGTTTCACATCGCGACCAATACGTATATGAAGGAACTTCGACATCGGTCGGCCCAGAAGCGCGCCGGGCACCATATCCCCTTGGACGATTCCGGCACGGCCCAGGCCTCGGCGTCCGAGGGGAGGGCGGTGGTCGATCCCGCATCAGATCGCGGGCCGCTCGACGACGTGCTGAACGGGGAGCAGCGACAGGTGCTCCGCCAGGCCATCGCGTCGCTGCCCGAACAGATGCGCAAATGCCTGCTGTTGCGTCTCTATCAAGAGTTGAGCTATAAGGAGATCGCTCGGGTCATGCGGCTATCCGAGGAAACGGTGAAAGCGCACCTGTATCAAGCCCGGCAGCGATTGCGGGCACAACTGGCCGACTATTTTGGCGAGATCGAACTGTGAGGTGCTATCATGAGTGAAAGGCAAGAGAGATTCAAAGCCGCCGTGCGGGCACTGATGGAAGAGGCTGCACTTCAGGAGGACGCTCATCTCACTCCCGAACGATTGATCGCTTATCATCAGGGCGAGCTCTCATCGGAGGATGAACGACGGGTGCAAGATCATCTGGTCGTGTGTCGGGAATGCACGGCGCTCCTGCTCGATCTGGAAGCCTTTCCCGCGCTCGATCAACAGGGGGCACGACGCCTCTCAGACGCCGAAGTGGCGGCGGCCTGGCAGCAGATGGAATCGCAGATTCAGCCGGGAGAAACCATGGGATTCTTCGCCGGTGCGCGGCAATGGTTCGGTGCGATGCTCTCTCCGGCTCGCCTTCCCTATGCCATCGCCGCCTCGCTGTTCATCGTCAGTCTGGCGTTGGCTGCCTGGATCGTGTCGCTGCGTCAGGAGAATCAACAACTGATGGCGCGGCTGAAAGTGTCGCCTGCCGGACAAGACCGGGACCTGGCGTCCATCAAACGATCGCTCCAGGAGGCACGCCGGCGATTGGCTGAAGCGGCGCGCCGCGATGAGCAGTACCAGACACAAATTGCTCAACTTCAACAGTCGTTGGAAGAGCTGTCGCAACCACAGGTGAATGTGCCGATTGCCGACCTCTATCCGCAAGGATTCATTCGCGGGCAACAAGAGACGATCGAGACGATCGAGGTGCCTCCGGGCGCGAATTTCTTCGCCCTGGTTTTGAATGTCTCCGATCGACGCCCTTATGCATCCTATGCGCTGGAGATTGTGGATCGGGAGGGCCGGGTGATCTGGCGCGATCGAGGATTGCGGATGAGCTCGTACGACAATTTCACCCTCATGCTGCCCCGCCGGCTCTTCCCTGCCGGGGAGTATCGCATCGCGCTCTATGGACTGCGAGACGGTCGAAGGGAGCTGGTGGACCGTTATGTGCTGCGGATTCAGTATCAATAGGTACGCCAACACTCATCCTCGGTCCTTGCGGGGCTATGGGCTTCTTCGAAAATCCACCGCAAAGGCGCAAAGAACGCCAAGATCCTCCAACGGGCTCTTTTCATCCCCTCGGCGTCCCGGGGCGCGCCATGGACGACTCCTTCGAAAATCGCCACAGATTCCACAGATGGACACAGATGATTTTTTCTTTCTGTGATCATCGGTGAAATCCGTGGCTTGATGTTCATTCCCTCGGTGTGGCTCGGCGCGCGCCATGGGCGACTCCTTCGAAAATGAAGTGTAAGATACCATCTTGCGCTCTGTCACACTCATCCTCGGTTGTGGCCTCATGGTCTTCAGGCCCCGGAGTTGGGCTTCGGGGATCGTTACGTTCTCCGCTACTCAAGCTCTCAACTGACTGCTCCCCGCCGTCAAGCGACGGGGCTTCACTAGAGAGAGGAACGGGCCCTCACCACGGGTTGACACCATGACCCTCCCCGCAGCCAAGCGGCGGGGCTTCCTCATTCAGGCCCCGGAGTTGGGCTTCGGGGATC
>RFHM01000195.1 GCA_003696865.1 Acidobacteriota bacterium
CGATTCCCCCTGCAACACCACGCAGGAGGCCTCGCTCTCGGCCACCCGCCGCACCACCTCCAACAACTCCCGCATCTCCGGCGACTCCCCCACGATCATATCGAAGCTGAAGCGCTTCCGGTGATAAGAGTGCACGCGGTGAAGGGCATCGCGGAGTCGGCTCGTCTCCAGGGCGTTTCTCACCGAGGTTTGCAGTTCATCGTAGTTGATGGGTTTGCAGATGAAATCGAATGCTCCCAGGCGCAAGGCGGCCACGGCATTCTCCACCGTCGTGTTCGCGGTGATGATGATCACGGGGGTATTGGGCTCTTGCTCTTTGATTTTCTTCAGCACATCGATGCCCGTGCCATCGGGGAGCTTGATATCCAGGAGGGCGAGGGCGGGCATCTCTTCGCCGAATAGTTTCAGGGCGCGCGCCGCCGTTTCCGCTTCAACGACCTCGTAGCCCCATTTCTCGAGTTTGGTTTTGAGCGACCAGCGGATCAACTCTTCGTCATCGACGACCAGTATTTTTTGTTTGGACATTCTCAAAACCTCCGTCGAAAGTCGATGACCGAAGCAAGCCCCATCGGGGGCGAAGAGTGAGGGAAGGGATGGCGCCAGGCCGGTTCGCCCACCCTCGGCCGTTCAACGCCCTGCCGAGTATTGGGGCTTTCCTCGTCAGTTATTCTGTTTGACTTCATGACGAAAATCCCGGTATTATTAAAAAATGGTTGTGAGCGAGTTAGCGTATGCCGGTTAAGAAAGAGACCATCTCTCACATCACGAGCCCGCATCCCTCCCCAACCGTGCCGCCATCTCCATTGGAATTGGAGCGTGCCATCGAGAAGTTCACCGCCTTGAGTTCGCTGGCCTCGGCCGTCAGTCGAGCGCGCGAACTGGATCCCCTGCTCGCCGAGGTCCTGGATACGGTGATGGAGCTGTTCGGGACCGATCTGGCCCACGTCATGCTGTTCGACCCCGATACGGGGGATCTCTGCGTGCGCGCCGGGCGCGGGGCTCCACCCGAGTACGTGGCGGCGATCAATCATCTTCGGCCGGGCGAGGGCGTGGCCGGGCGCGTCTACGTCTCGGGTAAACCCTTGGTGCTGCGCGATGCCTCCACCGATCCCCGGATCACCCGGGACATCGTGAGGAAGATGAACGTTCATGCGCTGGCCTGCGTGCCCTTGATCGCCGGGGGACGCACGCTCGGCGTGCTGGTCACGGCAACGCGCGATCCCGAGCATCGGATCACCGACAACATCGAGCTGCTGGAAGCCATCGGTCATCAATTGGGCATGGCCATTGAGAATGCCCGCCTGTTCGAGGAGAACCTGCGCGCGCGCCAGTTGTGGGAGAGCACGTTCAACGCCATCAGCGATGGCATTTCGGTGCATACTGAAGATATGAAGATCGTCAAGGCCAATCGCGCGCTGGCCCGCATTCTGGAGGCTCCCCCCGAGCAGTTGGTCGGACTCCCCTGCTGTATGGCCATGCTCGGTCGAGAGACGCCACTGCCCGATTGTGCCCATCGCCGGGCGACCGATGGTCACCTCAGTCATGTGAGAGAGGTCATTGAGCGCCCCAACGGGCAAATATTGCGTATCACCGTCGATCCTTTGTTGGACGAAGAGGGGCGTCCTTACGGCTCGGTGCACGTGGTTTCGGATATTACCGAACGCATCGCCATGGAGCGGCGCATTGCCCGCGCCGAGCAATTGGCCTTGATCGGAGAGTTGGCCGCCGGCTTGGCCCACGAAGTGAAGAATCCATTGGCCGGAATCAAAGGCGCGCTGGAGATCATTCTGGAGAGGTTGGCCGAAGATGATCCTCATCGGAAGGTGCTCGAGCACGTGCTCGCCGAGACGATGCGAATTAACCGCATCATCAGCGATCTGCTCGATTATGCTCGCCCCCATCGACCGAGTTGCACCCGTATCGATTTGAATGCGCTGGTCGAACGCGTCATTGCCACGGCCCAGCTTCAGTTGCCCTCCGATCGGGTGAAGCTGGAATTCCGGCCCGCGGCGGATGTGCCTCCCCTCGTCATCGATCCCGATGAGATGCAAAAGGTGATCCTGAATCTCCTGCTCAATGCCATCCATGCCATCAAGGATGAAGGGCGCATCATCATCGCCACGGCGACTGATGAAGACAACCGGACGGTCAAGCTCTCGATCACGGATACCGGCCAAGGTATTCCACCGGAGAACTTGAGTAAGATCTTTCGACCCTTCTTCACCACCAAGAAGAAAGGCACCGGGCTCGGTCTGGCCACCTGTCATCGCATCGTAACGTCCTACGGGGGAACCATCACCGTTCACAGCGAAGTGGGGAAGGGAAGCACGTTCACCGTGGAGTTGCCCACCGCGGCCGAACCGTTGGATTTGGGTTCTCCTGTACAGACGGCGCCTCCCGCTTCCTGAAGAGACAGGATCACTGCTCCGTCGCTCGCAGACAGCACCCCATGGATCATGAGCGATGAGCTGGTCGTCTCTTTCCCGCATGTTCTTCGACGTCCGCAGTCGGGCTCAAGACCTCACCCGTTGACCCTCCTCCCGCACGGAATGGACAGTCTGTATATCCTCTTTTTCGGCTCTCGCCCATCCGAACGATGGGAGGCCCCCTCTCGCCTCGGTTCCCATTGAACCACCTCCTCCACTGAGTGGGTGATGCAATAAGCGTACCATTGAAGGTATCGGGGCGGTGGGCTGGAAAGCCGTTGCCTCTCTGGGAGATACATGAATTCTCGCCTCCTCCCCTGATGAGAGAGGAGGGGCGGGAGTCGGGTGATATGACACGGGGCGGGTGAAATCCCCCAGGCCAGGGCGAAGGGCATGACGGTGGTCGATGGGTCGGCTTTCTCCGGGAGGCGCAAAGACGGGGGATGCGGCCACCGCTCGCTTCCGGTCGGCTCTTCGGTTTAGAATAGGGATATGGCTGTCCGGCATCCCGAGGAGTTCATCATTCGACTGGCCACGCCGGATGATGTGCCTCGCCTGCTTCAGATGTATGTCGACTTCGAGCCCAAGGTCGAATTCCAGGGCCTCCCACCGCCCACCAAGGAGAAGATCGAACAATGGCTCACCTCGCTCACTGGCGGGGGTAACGTCAATTTCGTCATCGAAGCCGCCGACGGACGGATCATTGGTCATGCCGTCCTCTGCCGGGAGGCCTCCGATCGCGCCGAAGTGGCCATCTTCCTGCACCAGGAGTTTCGCGGCAAGGGGTTAGGGCGAAAACTCATGGAAGCCGTCATCCACTTCGGCTGCCACTGTCTTCATTTGAGGAAGATCTGGCTCTCGGTGCAAACGCTCAACTTACCCGCCGTCGAACTATATCGGAAACTGGGATTCGTCACGCTACATGACATTGGCGACCTCTCTTCCGAGTTGCTCATGGAACGCAGCGTTGGTTGCCCGGTATGTCGTCAGGAGGAGTGTCCGGTGTTCGATAAACGTCTTCCTCTCCGGATCACGCTTCCCCCGGCCGAAGAGCCTTCTCAGAGCGATCCGCCCTCCGAGGACGGACGCCCGCGGTGAGGTGGAGACGGCCAATGTGAGACTCTCGCTCGTGCATATCGGCTCGCCCCGATGAGCAACACGTGGAGGAGGCTCGGGCGCGTCGTCAACGCCGCGGCGATGTCTCCTGCCCGAGGAGGGCCGCGCCCGGCGACGGGGCGCTACTTCCGGAGCAGCTTTTTCTTGATGTCCGGCCAGAATTCTTTACCCAGCACGAAAGCGACGACGTCCAATCCCACCATGATGCCGAAGCGACGCCATGTCGGCCCCAGGCCGATGCGGCGGTGACCGGGCGTATTCCGCTCCCAGATGTTGGCCAGGGCGCTGGCCGTTAGATCGCCACCGAGTTGAGCCACATTGACGCGCCATCGGCCACGACGCCCCTCGGTCACGAAGACGCGACTCAGGGCATAAAAGAGGCGCGCGCCGAAGCGCCGTCGCGGAGAAGACCGGTAGCGGGGATCTTGATGGAAGATGATCGGATAGAGGCCGGACGTCAGAAACCTCTTGGAGCTGGTGGTTCCCCACTGAATGGCATATCGGGAGAGCGCGTCGGCCACTTTGTCGCCTCGGTCTTTCTGAGGCTGAGGATGTTCGCGGAGTTGAATGATCGTCGTACTCAGTGCGGGGAGAATGTAGGCTCCCGGACTGAGAAAGGCCCGCTTTGCCCCGTAGATCAGCTTCTCTTTCGCCGTCCACTTGGGCATCGCGCGCGAGGGCGTCTGGGCGGATATCGACCCTTCATCGCTCCATGCCGACCGATGTCCGTCTGGTTCGGGCTCGCTGAAGGAGAAGCTCTTTGTCGACAGCAGAAGATCGGCGAGGGCGGCATCCCGTACGGCCCGGCCAATGGGGACCGGCCGGCGGTCGATGGGCCCCCACATGGATGCCGGGCGAGTCACTTCCGGCATGGGGACAATCTCGTCGTGTGGCCGTCTGGGGGACGCCGTCTGCCCCCAGACCGGCTCACCGGCGAGCAGAACAACCACCAGTATCCCCGTCCCGAGGATCATCGGACGTTTCCCGCCGCCTCGACCGGAAGGGATGGTCAGGAAGGTCTTCAGCAACCATGATCTCATCATAGCTCGATGCCACTCCGCCGATGAATGTGACCGGCCGCTCCAACTCTCCCATCGATACCTTTCATCGGATGAAGGCTGTCGATGAAGGATCGTTCTCCAGCGATCATCAGTCCGGACTCAGACCGATCTGGCTCCTTTCAGGCGTTGTCCGAGAAGATTCAATTTGAATTTTCGAATCGTCTCCGGAGCGATCGTTTCGCCAGTCGGAGTCTGGAAGGTCAAAGCGTCGAAGGGGCACTGGACGATACACGCTCCACATTGGACGCAGAGATGCCCCCTCGGTCGCGTCGCCAGATGGCGCCGGTGATCAACGTCGAAACAGTTCCTCGGACAGACCTGTTCACAGAAGCCGGCTCCTCGGCATTTGTTTTCGTCGAGAATGACCTCCAGCAGGCGATCCTCGTGCAATCCGCTCTTGTAGACCGGCGTGCTCCCCATGAGATCGAGGCTGAGGACGAGAACGACCACCAGCGAAGCGAATCCCCACCGCAATACGAAATCCCAGGAGAGGGTCCCCTTCCAATTCGCATAACCGACGATGCCCAACAAGAAAGCTCCCCAGAGTATGAGTTGCAAGCCACCGCGCCCGAAGTCGAAGAACACGAATCCCACGCGCTTCCCTTCAGGGCGCAGCCATCGACTGTACAGAGGGAACGCCAGGAAGATCACCAAGGCGAGTCCCCACACCATGAGGGCGAGGGGAATGCTCCCGTCGGGCCACACCGCCTGGGCGGCGAGCGCGGAGATGATGGAAATGGGAAACGCCCAGGCCGCCGCCATCTCGAGCCGCTGCGTCCAGGGAAATGACACCTGGCGCATGGCCGGCGTCTTCTCGAATCCATGGTTGATGAAAGCAGGAATGTCGTCAGCATAGACCGGTCCCCAGACGACCTTCCATCCGGTCTTTCTCTGAACGACGGAAGCCTCCACGCCGGTTGCCGCCAGTTGAGGCAGAATCACCCGCCGGTGGGCGACGCGCTGTTCAATGCCGCTGGTCTTCAGAGCCGAGATGACATCATGATTGGTCAGGTGTCCGCCCGCCGCCGCGCACCACACGTTGATCCCGCGACTATTGGCGATGAGAAGATAACAATCGAGACCTCGTAGTGCTCGTCGGACCCTCTCCACCGTCAGGTGATAATTCCCGGTGAGCAGGACGGGAGAGTGCTCGTCGGGATTTCCTATCACCCGCAAGCCGGTGGCCGAGGGGAGGGGAAGAACTCTGAGGAGCGTTTCGACGACGTTGATGAGGATGTATCTCAACTCGTTCATCACGGATCTCTCATGGTTTCTGAGCCACGATCTCGATGAAGTCTTCCAGCAGACTCCGTCGAATGGACAGGATGGAAAAGCCTCTCTTCCGGAGTTGCTCGGGCAACTGATCGATCGCGCGCGTCGTCGTCTGGGTGAGCAGATAGGTGATGACGGCGAGCGGGCATCGGATGAGCCGGGTGAGGATCTTCTTCACGGCGCTCTCCGGCTTCACTTCATCGGCGACGAGCAGAAGGCCGCCGGGTCTGAGAATGCGCTTCACTTCATCGAGCGCGTAGGTCAACTCGTCTCCGGTCAGTTCCGAGAAGCAAAGACCGCTCATGACAACATCATAGCTCTCCGATGGCTCATTTCCAAGCTCGGCGACGCCCATTTCCGAGAATTCGATGTTTTCGGCGAAGCCGGCGCGTCGGGCTCGCTGCTCGGCTTTCTCCAGCATGTGAGCGTTGACGTCGATGCCCTTCACGCGGGCTCCTCTCTCTGCTGCTCTGAGCGTGAGCGCACCGGTTCCACACCCCAGATCGAGGACGCGGTGCCCCTTCTGAATGTAAGACGTCAGTCGATCATAGGCGCGATCCAATCGTCCCAGCGTCAGCCAACGGATGCCTCGATCATATCGATCCGGCGCCGATTCCAGAATCTTCATCAAGACGTAGGTGCTCATGGGGCGCCCCCTGCGACCGATGAGGAACCTCGAATCAAAGCGGCCAATTGCTCGCTGGTGGCGCATCCGAAAATTCGCCGACCTTCCACATCCACGACGGGCACGGCGCGAATGCCCTGAGCGATGAGGAGATCCGGTTTGAGAGTGACGTCTACTTCCCGGAGATGGAAGCCCATCTCTTTCTGAAGGGCGAGAAGGCGTCGCCGAACCAGTGGACAGAACGGGCAACCCAGCGCCGTGTAGAGCGTGACCTCGGTCGGGACTCGACCGGTGTCCCCGGGCCAGCAGTCATCGACGCGGCCATAGCCCAGATAACGGGAGAGCGCGGGGAACGTGCGAATGTAGGCCCATTGAGCGAGCGGAGCGACCATCACCCACACGATGGCCAGGATGTATGCCCCCTTCACGATGAATATGATCAGGCCACCGATGAAAATCGCCCAGCTCAGATAAATGAAGCTGATGTGGCAATATTGTTTCATGATGCCCCCCTCTATAGCGTTCGCTGGTTCGTCCAGTCCTCATCATCGACGGGAAGGACTCGCCCTCCCATCGCGATCGTGGCACCCGCGCGCATCGACCAGACGGCACATAGCCAACATGGGCGGAGAAAGTCAGTCCGCATTCTGTCGCTGGACTCTCATGTCTCCTTAATAAGGAGCGCAAGATGCCATCTTGCACTCCATTCCTCAAAAGTTCCTTGTCTGCCTTCCCATGTGGTGCTCCAATTCCATGGAGCGACTCTTCTGGAAACACAGTGTCTTTCCATTCGCTCGGACCATGTGTCATCCCCGGATGATCATCGCTGGTGATCGAGATCTATCCCATTGACCGGACGCAGGCCCAG
>RFHM01000196.1 GCA_003696865.1 Acidobacteriota bacterium
GAGCGCGCCGCTGGTGGCGGGCACCGCCCTGCTGAACGCCACCACCACCAAAAAAGCCCTCATCCTCATCGAACGCCTCGCTCACCTCACCGGCCGCCAAGCCCCGTACTGAGTCTCTTCATCTCGCCCGGGAATTAAGCGTCATCCTCCGAACTCACGCCAACCGCTTCTCTGTTTCTGGAGACGAGAGGTGTTCTTCCAATATGTCCAGCGCAGCGTTCAGCTTGTCTACAGTCCGCGTCGGTTCGGTCGTCGGATAGAGGAGCCGCTTGATCTCGTCGTATGAGTTGGGCGGGACGCGCTTGACGCGCATCAATCCCGAGCGGATGATGCTTCGTGAGAGGCGGATGTCGTGCCGCCGTAAGTAGTGCTCGAAATGATCGAAGTGCTTCAGCAGAGCTTCTAACGTCTCTTCATAGCCATGTCGCGCGATGGAGACGCGGGCCGAATAATTCATCGTCTTGTAGAAGAACATCTCCCGATCTTCCCGGCGAGGCTCGATCAACAGGATATCGACATCGGGATACAGATGGCGATATTTCTCGTAACCCGAACTGATGCGCGAGTGGACCATGATGCGCATCACCTGGTGAGCGATGGACGCCATGCCTTTCTGACTCAGATGATGGCCTCTCCCACTCAACAGAGGAATCATGCGCTCGCGCCAATCGTTATACAACGGGACGAGCGGGTTGATGCAGATGACCAGATCGGCACCGCGTTCCAGAGCGATGTCGATGTGGAGTGACTTACGAATCGCCCCATCGATGAACTCGCGCCCGTTGATCATCACCGGCTTGTAGAGAAGCGGAAGAGCTGTGGACGCCTGAACGGCCTTGGAGATGGGGACATCCCGGTGAGGTTCCTCGCCGAAGATGACTCGTTGGCCGGTATCCAGATCGGTGGCCACGATGTAAAGATGTCTGTCCAACCGACGGAAGTCGTTGGTTCGACCATCTCGCCCGAGCGTCCTCCTCAGGTAGGCTTCGATGCGCTCGTTGGTGAAAAGACCGGAGGGAAGCATCTCGTCCAGCGAATCCAGATAGGCGTGGATGTCGAATTCGCCGGGGTGAAAGAGATCGTGAAGGCCGCGCTGGAGCAGCTTCAGCGGGAAGGAGAGCGGCTTGAGAACGAGTTCGGGGAGATTGGGGTAGTAAATATCCCACTGGCTCAAGGCGTCGAGATGGCGACTTTGTTCGTCCAGGGCGAAGAACATCTCGGCCGGCGCTACGCCATTGGCCAGGAGCGAACCGACGAAAGCGCCCGCGCTGAGTCCGATGATGATGTCGAAATCGGTCACCGAGAACTGCCCGGCAAAGGCGCGATCCAGCGCCTGGAGAGCGCCGATCTCATACATAGCACCGGTGATGCCGCCTCCAGCCAGGACGAGAGCCAGCTTCTTTTTCTTGTTCTTGCGGCGGCGTTTTTTGCTCGCCGAGGAATGAGCCTGGGGCATCATCCGAACCATATGGATTTCCTCTTCTTCAGTCGATTGTCGATCATGTTCTGAATCACGAGCCGAACTTCGTTGCCCAAATGATCGATGAGGAAGTCGTCGTCCAGGTCCTTCTCCGAAAGGTGATCGAACCGGATCGGTTCGCCGATGTCGATGGTCCATTTCGAGGGCAGGGGAATGAGTCCCAGCACCCCCAGCCAGGGGAACGTCGGTGTGATGGGGAAGTACGGCAGGTTGAGAAGCTTGGCGATCAGAGTGGCATTGTCCATTATGGGATAGATCTCTTCGGCGCCCACCACAGCGACGGGAATGATGGGCGATGACGTGCGCGCGGCCAGCCGCACGAATCCCCCTCGCCCGAATCGCTCCAGCTTGTAGCGATTCTTGAAATATTTGCCCGTTCCCTTTGCTCCTTCGGGGAAGACCAACGTCACGTGCTCGCGCTCCAGGAGCTTCTGGCCGTTTTCGTGACAGGCCCTCACGCAACCCGTCTTGGAGAGGATGGGACCCAGGATGGGAAGCGAATTGAACATGTCGTGCATGAGAACGCGGGTGATCCGATGCTGCGGATGAAGTTCGCGAATGCCGAACTTGATCATCGCTCCATCGAACGGCAGCGTGCCGGAATGATTCGAGACGAGCAGCGCGCGCCCGCGATCGGGCACATTCTCCAGTCCGTTCATTTCGACGCGCCACCAGGTGTAAAACAGGAACTCCAGGAGCGGTCGGAGCTTGTCTTCGAAGGCCTGATCATAGCCGAATTCGTCCACGTCCATGGAGACGTGATCCATGAGGTCGGCCACCGTTTGACCCACAATGCGAATGAATCCCAGTTTCTCCAGTTGGCGCGTGAGGAGGTGGGCGAGTTCTCCGACCAGTGGTTGTGCCTCGCTCAGCGGGTTCATCGCCTCCAATACCGAAAGCAGCGAAGTCAACGAGAGTCCTCGATCGCCCGCTCTCATCGACTGGTCGGGTGCCAGAGCCCGTTCCAGTTTCGTCTCCATACGCTGGAGCGATTGTTCCAGGCGGTGCTCGATCTCGGAGAGATGCGCTTCGACTTTGGCTTCGATGAGCGCGTCGAGAGCCTCCAGGCGCGGTGACGGCGCCGCGCCGAGCGCTTTCGCTTCCGGAGTCTCTGGAGTGGGGCGATCTTTGAGTCTCGCTTTCTTTCGTTTCGGTTTCATGGTGACCACTTTTGACGTCTCTGCCATCGTCGTCTCTCCAAACCGCCTCATATCTCGTTCTTCAAATAGGCGAGCAGCGCCTCCTTGGTCGAATATCGGGGCGAGAAGCCCATCACTCTCTCCGCCTTCTCCCCATCGGCCACGCAGGAATAGCGCAGGAAATCGAGATGCCTTCCCGGAGCCTCCCAGGCGTTCAGATACCAGAGCGCGTCGGCCAACGGATAAGCCAGTGAGCTGAGGAGGGGTACAGCCCGTTTGTTGGTCAGCCAGAGGACGGTACTCAGGTACAACACGCCTCGACCAACAATGTTGAAAGCGCCGTGATAATCCTCATCGAGCGCTTTCTTCAGGGCCATCAGGGCATCGTCCGGGTGGATGAATTGGATCAGGGGATCGTATCCGAACGGCGTCACGATGGTGGAGCGATTCAGGAATCGAGTGATGACATCGGTGTGGTGGTGACTGAGAATGGGACAGAAGCGGAGTGCGGTGACCGTCTTGTCCGGGTGATTGCTGGCGAGTTTGTTCACCATGCGTTCGACTTCCACCTGATCGCGTATGAAGCCGTCGGCGCGTGCGCCGTTCAGTGGATAGTTTTCGTCGAGCAAGCTGGGATTCCGATAGTCGGCGCCATATACGAGCGTCGTCGAGCGGACGACGAGTTTGTGGATGGGAGCGCGCGCGCAGGCTTTCAATATGTTCAACGTGCCGATCACCGTCAATTCATGCGACACGCGCTCATCCCGACGCGGAGTGGAGGGAAAGGCGAGATGAGCGACGGCGTCGACTCCCTCGGCGGCCAGAATATCGGTGATCGTTTGATCGATGCCCGGTTGAGTGAGGTCGACAGCGTAGAAGACGCACTTCCGGGAGCGCTCTTCAGGGCGGGCCACGTCCAGAAGGATGATCTTGCCGTAGCGTCGATCTTTTCGTAACAGATGGAGCAGACGACGTCCAAGAAAGCTCCGAACGCCGGTCAGCGCAATCCGCCTTCGCGACGTCTTACGCTCTGTGACACCGGATGGAGCATGCTCTCGCCATCTCTGTGCGTTCCTGCGTTTCACGATCGATGATGTCATATCGCCTTTTCGAGACGCGCCGTCACCACGGAGGGACGAGCTACCGCTCACATCGGGATGCCGTCTCGATCGATGTGCAGTTGAGCCATGCTTTGAATGCTCATCGCCGGCGCCGTGCGCGCCAGCGGTCGAACCAACGGCTCGGTCACCGTTATCGGATCGCCGAGGGCAATGCGAAGCGATCGGAATCCAATGCTGAACAATCGACGTCCCGGTTTCAGTCGACCCAATTGGGATTCCGGATCGATGGTGACCCGCGCCGTGGTGAGTTGAATTTCCGTATCGAACAGGCCCGAATACCAGACAATCTGACCGCTCACATCGTCAATGAAGGGAACAGAAAAATGGAGCGGGAACGCGGGCGCGATGATGCGGCCGCGGGCAGCGAAAGCAATGCGGCCCGCTTCGAATACCTGGAAACGCCATTGCCGATCTTCAAGCGACGTTTCGATCCGCCGTAACTCCCGGGGCCAGCGCCAGGAAGGCCAGCGAGAGTGCAGGGTTCGCTCGCTGTTGACGAAGCGATGACTGACGTAGCAGCCGACTTTCCCACCAACGCTGACCAGAGCCGGAGAAACGACGAGTTCATCGTAAGGGCCGATGGGGGAATCGTGATAATGAAGGCCGTAGTATCCGCCGAGCGTCAAACCGGGCAACACCGGCAGGATTTGAAAATGAGGTGGAACATACGCTCGCACGCGACTCAATCGGTGCAAGTAAGCGATGGAGATTCCCCATCCGGTGAGCGTCCATGATCTCATCTGGTCGATATCCTCTCCATGATCGTCTTTCACGAGCCTCGCAATGTCTCCCTCTTCTCGGAATCGATGTCATCCTGCTCGCCATTGCCATGCCTGGTCTCAGTATGCCATACGAGTGCCAGACAGACCATGAGGACGAGAGCGAGGAAGGCATCGATGGCGAGCATCACCGGCATGCGTTTGGCCCACTGGAGAGTCGAGAGAATGAACCAGGGACCGACAAGAAGAGCGGACAAGCCCGACAGTCGAGCTTGTCGTTGGCTGATGGATTGTTTGTAGGGCCAGGTCGCCAGATGATATTTCTTCAACACCACGACGAGCCACCCGTAAACCAACAACAGGGCTCCGAAGATTATCACGATGATCATGGCCACAGCGATCATCTTCGACTGCTCTCCATCCTCGAGCACGCTCGAGAGCGTGCGCCCGTTTGGTCTGAGATACGCGATCCGATTCGCCGTCGCTCTCTCAATATGCGCAGCACAATCATTATTTTATCGCATTCATCCATGCCTCGTCACGATGAAAAC
>RFHM01000027.1 GCA_003696865.1 Acidobacteriota bacterium
CGACCCCTCTAACCCCATGATCTCCGAATTCTTCACCACCCGCTTCGGTATGCACGCTCCCGTCGCTACGATCCGCGCCCCAATCCTCGCATACGAATAGACCATGTGCACCTCCCGCTCAACGTCGATGCGGCTTCGTCACAGAGTTCACGTTGGCGGCCTTCCGAATAGAAATGAAAGATTCCCCTCGCTTCTCGCACCCGATGATCGGCGAGGGGAATCGGACCCTACTGGACGAGTCTGAGGGAACCGGCTCCCACGACCCGCACGCGAATGTGCTCTTTGGTGCTCAACTGTTCCTCTAACCCGGGAGGCATGTCCGGATCGGGGGAAACGAACTCGACGAGACCTTCATCGGATACCGGAATCCATCGAACGCGAACGTTGGGGATCTCGGCTTGCTCCAGCGCGCCGTCCAGATCCAAAGGGTCACCGCCGTTGAACATGCCGAAGAGCAGACTGGCTATCTGACGGGTCATTCGGGGCAGCTCGACACGAACGGGAGTGGCGCCGACCAGTTCGATGACGGCTATCGGAGAGGACACTGGGGATTCGATCTGAAAGCTTCGGCCCGTGATGGGGACGTTCAACTGCATCTCGGTGATGGGCCAGTCTTTCGGGACGACGAGAACCGAGGTGGTCAGCGTTTGCCCGAGATCTTCGAACATCACCGACACCTCCTGCCATTCTGGCTCGGAGCCGGAGAGGGCAACTTCGGTAGAAGAAAAGATGGGAACCGAAACCGAGATCTTCCCTAAGCAGGGCAAGCGCTGGCTGAGAGTGCGGGTTTCCCAATTCCCATTGGGAAGTTGTAAACCGACCCGCACCTTGGCTCCATCGTAGACGACCGGCAAGCTGGGGACGGCGGTGTAATCCTCTTGTCCCTCGGCGGCCAGTGAGCGCACGAAAGTGGTCAAGATGAGACTCGTGGACATGATGATGACCAAGAGCGCGACAGTGGTGCGATTCGTGTTCATATCGCTTTCTCCTTCATACACATTTTCTGAGATTTAACGAGGCTTGGAGGGTGGACGAGGAGCGAAAGCACATTCGCCCATCGTTTCGGATGGAGAGTCCCAATCGGGGCGCTCACTTTCGCAGTCGTGACGGCGGCGGCCAGAAACGCGCTCGATCGAAGTCGCTGTCGGATGAATCGAATCGGGGTGGCACCAAAGTCCCACATTGGCGACGGGGAGGGGGAGCCAGAGTCGCGAGAAGTGAGCGCCACGTCATATCCTGGCCGAGAGCGCCACGCTTGATGTATTCGTCTCCTCATCACCACCCTCCGGACGCACTCATTGTGCAAGCGCTGTGCCATTCGGGCCGGAGAACCGGCGGGGGATGGGCATCAAGTGGGTAGGATGTGGAAATACAACGAGATAGCTTTTTCGTCCGAGGATTCTCACATATTCTGCGCGAGGACACGGGCGAGCATTGTAACTCTTCGGCTGAGAATCAGTTTCACCTCTTCTCCGGATCGCACGGGCCTTTGATGGCGCGATGTCGCAGGCTGGCGACGGTGGCGAGAGGCTCCCGCCGCCGTCGAGTGACCATGGATGGATATGAGTGCGACGAGGAGGGAGGACATCATGGATCGAGCGCCGCTACTGAGAGCCGGCGGGCGGTGGGATGGTGAACGACTTCTGTTCCCGGCGCTCTCACGGATCACTCTTCTCGATGGCGACGATCTCTGTTGAGCCAGCGGGGCAGGCGGGCGCCGATCAATTGGCCGAGGAAGAAGGCGCCGATGAGGATAGGGAATGTGATGAACCGCCAACCCAGTCCGGAAAAGATGCGCAGGAGAATGACGAAGGGAACCGGCAGGTGAATGGCGAGGAACCATTGCGTGGAGAATTTCCTGACGCGCGATCGCCAGTAGCCGAACGGTAAGTTGAGGATGAACACCAACGCCGCGACCGTCCACAGATTCATGGTCTCGCCTCCTTATGAGTCATTGATTTTACGCACGCGAACCGACTCCGAGCAAGCATTGTCGTCGCTCGACGGCGACAGCTAGGGGTAGTCGCTGCTCGAGCAGGCGATGAAGATGAAGGGGAACCCGCCCGATCGGATCCGGAATTCGTGCTCCTCCATCTCCTCCACCCGGTCGAGGCTCATCGAAAAAGAGGGGCGTCTTCGCTCTACGCCTCATGTACGGCCGGACGAACGAGCCATGAACGCCAGAATGTGTTGTGCGATCTCTTCGCCTTTATCTTCCTGGAGGAAGTGACCGGCGCCTTCGATCACGATCTCGGGCTCATTCCGGGCAGCGGGGATGAGCTGGCGGAAGAATCGATCCCCACCCCGGGTGATGGGATCGCTGTCAGAAAACAGGACCAGCGTCGGTTTCTCCCATCCCGAGAGGACGGCGCGCGCGCGTCGCATCTCGGCAGCGCCGGGATCATCGGGACGAATGGGGACGAGAAGCGGCCAGGCCATCGCTCCGGCTTTATACGAGGCGTCGGGGAACGGCGCTTCGTAACCGGCGATGACCTCGGCCGGAATGCGCTCGCCGCGCACTGTGCCTCGACGGATCACCTCTCCGATGGGAAGATCGGGCGTCTGCTCGACGAATCGCCGCCAGGCGAAGAAGGCCTCCGGCATCGTCTGTTCTCCCGTCGGCAGACCGGTATTCATGATCACCAGACGGGCGAATCGATCGGGCATCTCGCTGGCCACGGTGAGTCCGATGAGGCCACCCCAATCATGCACCACCAACGTGATGTCGCTGAGTCCCAGCGTCTCGACGAAATTCGCCAGCGTGTCGCGATGCATGTGAAATGAATATTCGCTCCGCTCGGTGAACTTGTTCGAGCGCCCAAAACCGATGAAGTCCATCGCCAACACGCGGTGGTGCGCCGAGAGTGGCGGGATCATCTTCCGATAGAGGAACGACCAGGTCGGCTCGCCGTGGAGGCAAAGAATGGTTTCTCCTTCTCCCTCATCCACGTAGTGGACGCGCAATCCCTTGATCTCTACATAGTGGGGCGCGAAAGGAAAATCGGGCAACTCATGGAATCGTTCATCAGGTGTACGAATGATGGGCATGAGACCTCTCCCCGGTTCATCTCGGCGGAGAGGACCGAAATCCTCCCCCCGAGAGGTGAGTGAATGAAAACATTTTTCCTCCTCGACGCCGCATCCACCATACGGTCTCCTCACGGTGGGGCGCGAGGAGGAGCGTCATTTCACATTCTCTGCCGGAACATCCTCCAGTTCTCCGCGCAGGACGGTGACGGCCTGCCCACCGAGGATGACACGGTCGCCTTTGACGCCGACGCGCACCACGCCACCGCGCGCCGAAGCTTGATATCCGATGAGCTCGCTCTTGTTCAGCCGCTCGCTCCAGAAGGGACCGAGACAGCAATGCGCCGAACCGGTGACCGGATCTTCATCGACGCCCACCCGGGGAGCGAAGAAGCGAGAGACGAAATCATATGTCTCGGAGGAGGACGGGGCGGTGACGATGATGCCTCGAATGGGGATCGCCTTCAGCAGAGCGAAATTCGGGTTCATGGCCCACACGACGTCTTCGGACGCCACGCTCACCAGGTAGTCGAATCGATTCCGCCCTACGTACTCGGGCATCACGCCCAGAGCCTCGATGAGTTCCGGAGGCGCCGTCGCCGGTCGTTCGGGCTCGGCGGGGAAATCCATCTCGATCCAATCGCCTTTTCGCACGGCGGTCAAGAGGCCGCTACGCGTATAAAAACGAACCGGTTGGTCTGGCTCGATGTGACCCTCTTCCCACAGGACGTGAGCGCTGGCCAGCGTGGCGTGGCCGCAGAGATCCACTTCGGTCGTCGGCGTGAACCAGCGAAGTTGAAACCCATCTCCTTGTCGATGCAAGAAGGCCGTTTCCGAGAGATTCATCTCCCGGGCGACGTTCTGCATCCAGCGCTCATCGCGCGGTTCGATGAGGAGACACACGGCCGCCGGATTGCCGGTGAACGGCTCATTGGTGAAGGCGTCGACCTGGATGATCGGTTGCCTCATAGTGCATCCAGCGAGTTTGATATGGCCATCGTTCACTTGCCGAGCGCCGCCTTGGCCGCTGCTAACAGGACATCGGGATCGACGCGCACCTTGTAGTTCGGGTTGACGTACGCGAATTTGATGACGCCGTCGGTTCCAATGACGAAGGCTGCCGGAACGGGCAACAGGTGATGCTTCTCTCCCGATGCCTCTTCCAGATCGATGCCCAATTTCTTGTAGCGTTCGACCGTTCGGTCATCGACCTTATAGGCGAGGCCGAAGGCGCGCGCCGCCGTCATCTGGCTGTCCGAGAGGAGCCGATAGTGGAGCTGGTGTTTCTGAATGCTCTGGCGCAATCTCTCCGGGCGGTCGGCGCTGATGGCGATGAGTTGATAGCCGAGGGCGATGAGCTGAGATTCAATTTTGCGCAGTTGACCCAACTGCAAGTTGCAATACGGTCACCAACCGCCACGATAGAAGATGAGCACGGTCGGCTTCCGAGCAATGGCCGCGCTCAAATCGAACGGGCGACCATCGACCGTCTTCAAGGTCACCGAGGGAACCCGTTCGCCCACGAGCAGAGGGCAGATCTCATGGGCCGAATTGGGTATCGCTGCCGCCCGGTGATGAGATCGTTCTCCGTCTCCCTGTGACCATCCCACAGAGAGGATCAGAAGCAGGACCACCCATCCTGTAGCGCATCGGCGCGCGCGTTTGATCATCTCGTTTTCCTCCTCGCTCGATATGGCGTCATGAGTATGGTCGAGTTCGATGGAATTGTTCTGTAATACACCTGACGTTCGGTTCGCGTCTCGGGAACTGTTCCGGGACACGGATGAGAATGGCATTTGAAACTGTGTTCACCGCTGGAATTCATTTTTGATGACCACGCCGCCTTTCATGACGAATTTCACGCGCTCCAGTTCGGTGATGTCCTCTAACGGATTGCCGGCGACGGCGATGAGATCGGCGAATTTCCCCGGCTCCAGCGAACCGACGCGATCGGACCATCCCATGAGATCGGCGGCGTTGATGGTCGCCGCGCGAATGGCGTCCAGCGGCGTCATGCCATACTTCACCATGTAGGCGAACTGTTTGGCGTTGTCTCCATGCGGATACACGCCGCCATCGGTGCCGAAGGCCATCTTGACGCCGGCTTTGACGGCACGGGCAAAATTCTCTCGCTGCAATTGACCGATCTGCCGCTCTTTCTCCAGAGATTCTTCGAGCATGCCCACTTCCTTGCCGTGTTGAAGGATGAAGTCGTCGTTATAGATGTCCATGACCAGATAGGTCCCATGCTGTTTGGCCAGCTCGATGCCTTCATCATCGATCAGGCTGGCGTGTTCGATGGAATCGACGCCGGCGCGGATGGCCGCCTTGATCCCTTCCGTGCCATGAGCGTGGGCGGCGACTTTTCGTCCCAGCTTATGCGCTTCCTCGACGATGGCGCGCATTTCTTCCAGCGTGTACTGCTGCGTTCCCGGTTGATCGCCCTTGGAGAGCACGCCGCCGGTGGCGCAGATTTTGATGAGGTCGGCGCCATACTTGACGACCTCGCGAACCTTGGCCCGCGCCGCCCACGGCCCATCGGCCACGCCTTGGGCCGTGTAATCGAATTCGGGCGCCAGGAGATTGACGTCGCAATGCCCGCCGGTGATGCCCAATGCCGGTCCCGAGACGAGCAGGCGCGGCCCGATGATATCCCCGTCGTTGATAGCGTCGCGAAGAGCGACATCGGCATAGCCGGCGGCTCCCACGTTGCGCACGGTGGTGAATCCGGCCTCCAGCGTCCGACGGGCGTTCCTCGCTCCGATGAGCGCTCGGCGAGGAACCGAGATGCCCAACGCCGCATAACCGGCGTGTTCTGGATCTCCCGTCAGATGGTCGTGGCAATCGATGAGACCGGGGAGCACGGTGGCCTGACCGAGATCGATCACTCGGGCATCCTCGGGCGCATGCGATTGAACGGCGTCGGCCGGTCCAACCTCTTTGATGCGCTCGCCTTCGATGAGAATGGCTTGATCGCTGAGCAAACGTCCTCGTTTCACATCGAGCAAGCGACCGGCTTTGATGAGCGTGATCGGTGACTTACCTTCATTGGCTTGCTGCGCCTGGAGGGTCGTACAAGCGAGACATATGATGAATGCGAGGAGCACAACGCGTTTCATTTGGCACGCCTCCTTCATAGAGAGTAGCGCAAGATGACATCTTGCGCTCCGTCCCCCAGACTCTCTTTTCGCCTCTTGGGGGCGACTCGCCATGAGTCACTCCTTCGAAGCATGATTGGGGGTAGGGAATCATCTATCATATCGAGCACGAGGATTTCAAGGAGAAAGAGTCGTTCTTTGCGAGCGCGATTCTCAGAAAGAGCGATGATCGGCGTTCTCATGGCATCGGGCGAAGGTCGAAAAGGCGATGCCCTGAGCCGACGATCTATGACCGCTCGTCGGCTTCGGTCGTGGCCGCGCGTCGTTCATCGAATTCCACGGCCACCTTCTCGTCGGCTTGGATGAGTTCTTCGATATTCACTTTGGCGAAGTCGATGACGCCCATGTCGGCGAAGGCTTTCTGGATGCGCGGGCCCCACAGACCGATATCTTTCAGCGTGGGCACGATGCGGGTGAACAATCGCTTTTGATATTCCCGCATGAGCGCCGATTGGCGAACGTAGGCGACGCAGGCGTTGGTATCCAGACCCAGCGTCTCCCACACTTCTTCGCCCAGGAAACGATCGCGCATGAGATAGCAAGCGTCTACGGCGAATTCTTCTCGTTCATCGCGCTCCTTTTGCGTGAGGTGAGGATAATAATCGCGCAACGCGAGCCGACCGAAGGCGACGTGGCGCGCTTCGTCTTCCATGACATAGGCGGTGATGGCCCGGCCGAGCGGTTCGGTGGCCAGATCGCGAATCGTGCCGAAGGCGGCCAGGGCCAACCCTTCGATGATGACCTGCATGGCCAGATAGGTGAAATCCCAACGGGCGTCAGTGATGGCCTGATCGAGCAGCGTCTTGAGATGCGGATTGATGGGATAGAAGAGTTGCAGTTTTTCGCTGAGATACCGCGAGTAGACTTCCACGTGCCGGGCTTCATCGACGACCTGCGTAGCGGCGTAGAATTTGGCATCCAGATCGGGGACAGTCTGCACGATCTTGGCGGCACAGATGAGCGCTCCTTGTTCGCCGTGGAGGAATTGCGAGAAGCGCCAGGCGTCCAGGTGCCGACGGACGCGCCCTCTCTCCTTCTCGTCCAGCTTCTCCCAGATTTGAGAACCGTAGATGGGCACGAAGACGTCGGGGAAGCCGAGAGGATTGGAAGGATCGACGTCGGGGGACCAATCGATGCGCTGGCTGGCGTTCCATTGTTTGGTCTTCCCCTTCTCGTACAACTTGAGCAGTGGCTCGCGCCCGCCATCGTAATCCCAGTTGAAAATAGTGGTGGCGTCCGACACCGGGATCGTCCACCGGGTGTGATCTGGAGGGGTCGTATAGGTTCGCGTGCGCATAGGAATTTCTCCTTGGCTCGATCCTCACTTCATCACGTGATGCACGCCGAGAAGGCGCGACTCATCATACTCGGTCGTTCTCCCATGGGTCAAGTTAATTGCCCGGTCTTCGGTCTGGAGGAGCATCGAATTCGCTGACTGATGGACGTTGGAACCTCGGTGGTGGGCACCGAGCGTGGAAAAGGGAGATCACGTCGCTCATCGGCCGGGAGGCATCGCGCCCTCGGCCGGTAGATGGAGGCGTGACTCATGGCCCCGAAGCCACATTGCAGGGATGAGAAGGCGTGGCCCAAGCTGCCGGCTTGCGCCACTCTCACCAGCATGACGGCACCACGGCAGTGCAATGACATTCTCTTGACGAGTGCCGCCGGCTCGCTTCCCTCAGGCTCTGGGGCCGGTCTCCGGGATTACACTCCTTGCCTGGGGGAGGGAACGTGATACCTCCCCGTAGCCGAGCCGTGGGGCATCCTCAGGAGTGGAGACACCTTCATTCAGGCCCCGGAGCTGGTCTCCGGGGTCCCTGAGTTGGCCAGCTACTTCACCGCTGTGTTTCCCTCTCTCGAAGGCCCCGGAGCTGGTCTCCGGGGATCGGTACTTCTCTCGCTATTTGAGCACCCAACTGACGCCTCACCGCAGCCGAGCTGCAGGGCATCCTCAAGATCTGTGTCCATCCCGCCTTTCGCCGGGCGGATCTGTGTCCTATTCGAGACGAGATCGAGTGAGGGGAAGGCCCCATCTGCATGCTCAGAAGGGCGCTCCGTGCTCTTCTCAATCCTCTTCCTCCTGAGATGAGGGATTTTCGAATGTTTGAATCTTGATTGACTCGGGTGTCGGAATCTTGATAGGATTTCGGGGAGGAGGCATTGTATCCATGGAGGTATGTACGCGCTCGGGGCGAATACTACACTGGCTTGGAATTGATGGGATGAAGTTCGACGCGGAGTGATCGATCTCAGCGTGGTGGTGACGGAGTTGAGGAAGGGCACACAACCAAAAGACGATGCCGGCGGAGAGATCCGTCATGGCGGCAGCTTGTTTGAATTGCTCTGGACCCGTGTTCAGGAAGGGCCTGTCAATTCGAAGAATGATCAGAGCAGATCGATGGGGCGGCGCGCGCCTCGCCTTCCCGGTTGATAACCGGTGTGTAGATCGCGGTTGTGCTCACATCTTTATGCCCGAGGAGGTCATGCGCAGTTCGAATGTCATATTTGGTTTTCAAGAGATGCACGGCAAGGTGTGAGAAAAACTGACTCACTTCGCATTCACTTCCGTCCGCCGAATGACGTTTCCTGTGAAAGAAGATGATCGAACTCGGCGGACATAGAACTATTCGATTCGGATGCTGTAATGCTTAGCGCAAGTGGCCCACCGGATGTGATTGAGGAATTCTGATTGTTCGCGAAGTATTTCAGGCAAATAATTTAGTCTTGCCATAAGTCCAGTGATGATTAATAGATATGGTCACACCCACTTTGAATAAAAGGCGCGGCCTTTCCCGGTCGTGTATGATTAAATGCTTGGGCAAATGACAAAGATCAATAAACACCTGACGAAATGCTCCACCTGGCGGCCTACTCCGCTGCGCTCCATAGCAACGGGTGCGCTTGATCATCGAGGAGGAAGAGAATACTGCTGATAGAGTGTGAGTGACACGCTGCAAAGAATCAAAGAGCTTGCTCGGAAGAAGGTGTTCGATTTCCGAGCACGGTTACGATGAATTATCGAATGATGGCCTCACGGCAAAAGAGATTGTGGAGGGGATTCCCGGTGCAATATTGGTTGAGGATTACCCAGATTATCTCAAGGGCGCTTGTGTTCTCGTGTTGCAGCGAGATTAAGGAAGGTGTCCAGTGCATGTGGTTTGGGGAATTCCAAAAGGTCAGAGCAAACCTGCCGTGTTGGTCACCGCATACCACCCTGATCCTAATCTGTGGGATGAAACATTTACGAAGGGGAAGGGAAAGAAATAATGACGAAGCGAAAAACGAAATTCATCCATGAGGGTAAGTATGTGGTTGAGGTGGATGTAGAACTTATCGTGGATGAAACTGAATGGTCACCGTACTTGTCTCTAGAAGAAGCGTGCAAGTTGGATAAGATCAAGGGTGCTTTGAGAGAGGGAAATCTCAAAGCCGCGGCCGAATTAGCCAATGTATATGAGCTGCATCCGATTGTTATGTGAAGTGGTAGTTGATTCTGCAGTTTGCTGCCCTGGGTACGGATGGGCGCTGCAGCTATGCTTATAGTATCCAAGCCTATGCTCATTAACGAAAAAGCTTGGAAAATAAAGCTTCATTTCGACAAGTTGAAGACTGCTTATTGTAGTATTGAAGGGAACGCCATAATCTCAGCCGCAGAGATGAAAACCAGGATTTGTTCTTTCCTTAAAAAGGCGAATGTGCCACGAGATTACATTGATTCAACCTTTGGATTTCTCAATGGCGAATGTGCTTTCAAGGCAATGTTGTCTCTATCTAATCTATTACAGGAGAGGGATGTTTCTACTGAAAATATTCGCCGTTCACAAACTTCACTAGCTACTTCAGGCCTCGAGCAAAGCAATCTGATCAGAGAAAAGATTCTAAGAGATGTTCACTTCACAGGTTACGTTTTACTTGAGAATGGAGGCTTATATCCAAGCGTTGTGACTCAACAGTTGTTGTTGGCTGCGTTCGATGCTATCAATTTTGGATACGGTGTTACAAAAGGATTAGGTAAAGTCAAGAGCTGTAAGATGCAGAGAGAAGACACAATTTGTGAAAATGCAAAACTGGATCGGGTTGAAATAATATTGCGTGAATGTGGAGACAAGTTAATTCGACAAATAGTGATTGAAACTCAATCCTTAAACAAGATAGAGTGGCGAGATCTCGAAAGAATCGTGGCCCAAATTTATGAGGAACTTGGATTCAAAGTGATTCTAACCGAAGCTTCGAAGGATGGTGCAAAAGATATAATATTATTTTGTCTTTCATCAGACCGCATTGGCGGACTATTCAGTGCCAAAAAATACTATGTTGAACTTAAACATTGGCGCTCAGGAAAAGCTGTAAATAGCAAGTTCGTTCGAAAGGCATTAGAAGTTTCTACAAGGGATGGTGTAAACGGCTTAACATTATTTTCGACATCAGGTTTTGCTTCAAATATCTCGTTAGAAGGAATTGATAGAAAAAAATTAAAATTGCAAGATATCAGGGCTATCCGAAAATTATGCCGATTTTATGTTGAATCAAAAAGAGGCGATTTGTATATGACCAGAACACTCGAAGAGATCTTTAACTTGGATTTGAGCTGAAAAAAAGCAACATAGCAAACCGCTACCTCTCTAGACCCTGTATCCCATAACGATCGACGAAATCAGTCATTATGCTATTCAAAACTTTTCCTCTCCGACATGAAGAAGTGGAGGCGTGAGATGGCCTGATGCTTCCGTGTCACCCTACGCCTCGTCTTTCTTCCGTCCTGTGCCAAGACTGGCTTCCACTTGTGTGAGCGATACACAAGTGTTAAGGGTGGTCGAGAATAGTATTAGATTGCCGAACCGGTACTCCAACACCGCTTCTCCTAGAACTCATTTCGAAATCTCCACCTCATAACCTGCCCCTGATGAAGGGGCCCGATTGTGTGGCCTTTTTAGAGCCGGCGCTCAAGCAGCCAATAGGTTTTGAAACAGCTTCTAGTTCGATCTGGAGCGTGGGATTTGTTAGTTGTCAGTCAGCTTGGGTGCTGATCAAAATCTGAGAACGACCGAGAAAAAAACACCACCTTCTATGATTCTACGAAAGCAATTCTCTGAGAAATGTCTGGCGAGGAACACAAGCTACGTGAGATAATCTCGCGCCTACTTGAGGATGTCTCTTTTCCCGCTGGTGGAAGAGTCATCCGCGAGCCATTTATGCATGAGAGGAACGTGTCTGATGACGACGCTCACGTCTATATCTGAGCTGCCGAACGTCCCCGCTGTCTATGCGCTCTACGGGGGACGGAGGCGGGGAGTGTACGTAGCCTATGTAGGTATAGCGGATGCGCTTCGACGTCGCATCATCCAACATCTTGTTGGGCGTGACAGTAGTATTGCTGCAGGCACTTCTGCAGTTGTGTTGAATCCGGATTACGTGACCGAGGTGCGATGGTGGGAGCATCCTGAATTCAAAGAGCGCCATGTTCTGGAAGCTGCTGAATTGGTGGCTTTTGATGTGCTCGATCCTGCTTTGCGCAGTAGACGCAATATACGCCAACGAGTAAAACAGTTATATGTCGATGAGGAGTTCAGACAGAAAATGCGTTCGCTTCTTGCCGGTGAACCGACAGGGCGATTGCGCATTTTCACACTTCAGGACGTCATCGAGAAAATCGCGGAGATTGAGGAACGAGTATCAGCGATAGAAAGGCGCTTGATGCGAGATTAGTGGATTATGTTGTCCCTTCCGAACCCGTGAACGTATCTGGCGTCAGCGGAAACTGGTCGACTCCATTGATGCTCTGCCAGACAGTTGGGATTGGTCCGCTATGTACATTTATGAGCGAACTTTCTAATGATGACGGGTGGACTCTTCAATAAATATGCTCCTTACATTGCCGCGTTGCCGGCCCGCGATGTGCTGACCAAGGATGACTTGCTGATTCCCACATTTTTGCTGCATCAGGAGAATGAAATCGAGATCTATTATGCGCCCTTCGATGATGTGAACGAGGGAGCAAAGATAGTTCTGGTTGGAATTACACCAGGCTGGACGCAAATGGAAATTGCTTATCGTTGTGCTCGACAAGAATTGCAGCGGGGAATGGGCCTTGGTGAAATTTGCGCCTACGCCAAGCGCCAGGCCAGTTTCGCTGGTTCCATGCGAAAGAATCTCATCACGGGGTGGAGCTTCAAATGCTCTGGGCATCGCATCAAGTACATTGCTTTTCAGCGACCGCCGAGACTTACTTCACAACATCTGTAATTCGTTATCCGGTCTTTGTGAACGGGAAAAACTACACGGGCCACAAACCCAAGCTCCTGGCAACGCCCCGGCTCCGGCGATATGTGACGGAGGTCTTGGCCGAAGAACTGAAACGCACCAGCAACGCGCTCATCATTCCGCTGGGCAGAAGGGTTTCTGCGGCTTTGTGGATGTTGATTGGTGAGGGACTGCGGATTCTCGATCGCTGCTTGTTAGAATTCCCCCATCAGGGGCAAATGGACATCGGATGAGGTAGTATGCGAATCGGCAATCTGAGTTCAAGGAAACAGTTAAAGTTTGGTTTGAGCGGCGAGCGGGCTAACCAGCGCTTCCTGCCGAACGTCGCTCCATTGCACTTCTGTTCCAGAAACAGTTTCATGACTCTCTCAGAGTGATGAGCAGGCGACATGAAAGAAGACCTGATCCATGGTGATATCTCGGTCCCGGCGGACGACCAGGCGGCGGAAATTGCCCGACCAGGTGAAAGTCCGTTTCACCTTCCAGCGCCGTTTGGAGCGCCGCAGCTTGCGACCGTCCTGCGTTGGCGGCTTGGTTCGATTTTTCCGATGAGGACAGATCAGCTCGATTCCTCGCTTGGCCAACCGCTTCCGCAAGGGGTCCGAGTCACAGGCTCGATCAGAAATCAGGCAATATCATCATGAAGCGTAATCCCTCATTCGAGCGCATCTCGTACATAAAGCCACGCGAGGCTGCTCGGTTTCAACACTCGGGGGCGACGCTGTTGAACGCTGCATTTGGAGGGTAATGAATGACAGGTGTAATTGGCCCCAAAAACCGGACTACGTTGCTGAAGTCAATGATGAAGACAAAGATGTGGTTGGTGGCAGCGTCGATGGCCCTTCTCATTGGATCGGCGTTCGTTATGACAAGGGAATCGCTCTCTGCCCATCCAGACGGGCCGCAAGTGGTTCGGATTGGCGCGATGACGGTTGAGCGGGCGGCTCATCAGGCCACGCTGCTTGAGAGTGGTCAGGTCTTGATCACCGGTGGTTGCGGCGGACGCGGTTGCCATACCGTACACACTTCGGCCGAACTCTACGATCCAGTCAAACGGTCCTTCCAGGCTACCGCCGCGATGATCACACCGCGAGTGAGTCATGCCGCGATTGCTCTGTCCGATGGCCGGGTCCTGGTAGCCGGAGGTTGGTCTGGCCGGAGTGCGACTGCCGGCGCCGAGATCTACGACCCGGCAGCAAGCCGCTGGACATCCGTGGGTGATATGAGTGTGCCACGCATGAGCCCCATCGCAGTATCTCTTCCGGACGGTCGGGTGCTCATGATAGGAGGCGAAGTGACCACGGGCGCTCCACTGTCCTCCGCTGAGGTTTTCGATCCCACCACCTCGACTTTCTCGGCAGTCGGCCCAATGCAAACGCCTCGAGGTTCCCACGTGGCGGTCTCGCTAGCGGATGGTCGTGTGCTCGTCACCGGGGGACACCGGGCCCGAGGGGAAATCCTGCGGTCGGCGGAGATCTTCGATCCGGCTACGAGAAAATTCCGGCCAACCGGCAACATGGGCGTTCCTCGCCACAAGCACGCTGCCGGAC
>RFHM01000197.1 GCA_003696865.1 Acidobacteriota bacterium
ACTGCCAGATGATTTCGTAAAACTTCCGCCGCAGGCGCTGCCGAGTGGTCATGCCCCTCGCTCCCGATAGAGTGAATCCAGATGCCTTCGCTCCGGGGGTGAGTCGATCATAGAATATCACCACCCGACATCGCCCGTCAACCAGAGATGACCCTCGCGGGAGAGCTATCGACCGGATGACCGAACCCGGTTCGCCGGCAACGGAATACTTCGCGCTTCCGAGGCTTCTTGCTCCCGGTTCTTCTGGTAACGCGGTCGCTTCGGTCTCGCCGCCGGGCCGTCGCGCCGGCCTCTCCTCCCGGTTGGTCACATCGTGAAATCGCTTCCTGCCGCAGTAGAGGAAAATCTCGCGCCGGTGGGTCAAATTCCGCGGCGCTCGGGAGAGGAAGGCTCCAACGATCGGATCGCGCCCCATCCCTGCGCCCACCCCTCCACGGTCTTAACTCCACGGCGTCGCTCCAGTTGCTCAGATTCGTTGAAGGCAAGGGTCGATGCTTCGTAAACTTGTATCTATTGGCACATCGATTGCACCACTTGAGTGTAACATTATCCGATCATGGGCGAAGGGGCGAGACGAAAGAAACTGTTGCTGGTCGGTCATCCCAATGTGGGGAAGTCGGTCATCTTCCGTCGGCTCACCGGGCGCTACGTCGTCGTCTCCAATTATCCGGGAACGACGGTGGAGATCTCCCGTGGTGAGATGCGGCTAGGAGGGACGACCTATGAGGTCATCGACACGCCGGGCATCAACAGTTTGACTCCCCAGTCCGAAGACGAGCGCGTGACGTGTGAGCTGTTACTTCGGGAGAACCCCGATGTCATCGTCCAGGTCGCCGACGCCAAAAATGTGCGTCGAGCTCTGTCGCTGATGATGCAACTGGCCGATTTGAGCATTCCCGTCGTGCTGGTCCTCAATATGGTCGATGAGATGCGGGCGCGAGGGATCGAGGTCGATGCTCGCGCCATCGCCGAATTATTTCATATCCCCGTGGTCGAGACGGTGGCCACCTACGGTCATGGGATTCGTCAACTCGTTCAAGCCATTCCTCGAGCGGCCATTCCCCAGAAACCGCGCCCGAATGGGCGGTGTGTGACGCTGATCGAGCGCGCTCTCTCAGGGACCGAGAGCGTCCCACTGGAGCTGGCCGTGGAATGGATGGAGGGAGGCGATCCGACATTCCGTCACGAAATCGAGCGCCTCATAGGCCCACGACGTGTCCGGCAGTTGCAGTCGGCCATTGAAGAACACTGTCGTCTCTGCCCGCGCTCGCTCTGTCGCGAGATCGAGCAGCAGCGAAGCGCGTTTGTGAATGAGACGGTGGCCGCGATCAAGCGAACGAATCACGCGCCGCGGACGGAGAGGATCACGCCCATGGGGTTCCGAATCTGGACGGTCTTGTTGATGTTCGGTGTGGGCGTATTCCTGTGGGGAGAACTCGGAGCGGGAATCGGCATCCCCACGCCCTATGGGGCTGCTCGCCGCTGGATTCTACAACATCTGGCCCAACCCGTGCGAGACTTCTTCTTCTCCCACCACGGAGGATTGATCTACGAACTCTTGTTTGGGGGTCCAGGTGCCAGCGCGTATGGCCTGGTGATGGAGGGTGTTCATCTCCTGTTTTTGGTTGCCCCGGTCGTCATCCCTTTGGCCGTTCTCATGCATCGGAGCCGTAGGTTCACCGAGAAGCTCGGGGAGTTGACGCGCGCGCCGATCACTGGAATTCCCATCCTGCTTGTCGTCCTGCTCCTCGTCTACGAGTTCGTTGGCGTCACCGGCGCTCAGACGCTGGTCGGATTGCTGGAAGAAATCGTGTTTGGCCGCTATCTGGTGGCCGGGCTGCGGGAGTTCATCCCTCCGGGGTTCGTTCACCAGTTGCTGGTGGGTCCCTACGGATTGATCTCAATGGGATTGACCTATGCTCTGGCCATCATCCTGCCGGTGGTGGGCACGTTCTTCATCGCCTTTGGATTGCTGGAAGACAGCGGCTACTTGCCGCGTCTGGCCATCCTCTCTGATCGTCTGTTGCGTCGCATGGGTCTCAACGGCAAGGCCATTCTTCCCATGGTACTGGGATTGGGATGCGATACCATGGCCACGTTGACCACTCGCATCCTGGAATCGCCCAAGGAGCGTCTCATCGCCACGCTGCTGTTGGCCCTGGGCATTCCCTGTTCGGCCCAACTAGGCGTCATCCTGGGCCTGACGGCGGGCATTTCCGCGGGAGCGACGCTGGTCGTCGTGCTGGTGGTTGTCTCTCAGCTCATCCTGGTCGGCTCTCTGGCGGCCAGGCTCCTGCCCGGGCGGCGAGGCGATTTCATCCTGGAGATTCCGCCGGTCCGGGTGCCGGTCTTGAGGAATGTGGCGCTCAAGACCTGGTATCGGATGAAGTGGTTCCTGGGAGAAGTCGTTCCCCTCTTCCTCTATGCGACGCTGGCCTTATTCATGCTCGATCAAATCCAGGTGGCCGGCCGGAGCGGCATCGAGTGGATCGAAGTGGGATTCCAGCCCATCGTCGTCGGCCTGCTCCACCTCCCCATGGAGGCCGCTCAGGCGTTCGTGATGGGATTCTTGCGGCGCGATTATGGGGCGGCGGGCCTTTACGCTCTCGCTCATCGGGGACTGCTCTCCCCTCAACAGGTGGTGGTCAGCCTGGTGGTCATCACTCTGTTCGTCCCCTGTCTGGCCAATTTTCTGGTCATCGTCAAGGAGCAGGGATGGAGGCGCGCCGTGATGATCGTCGGATTCATCGTCCCCTTCGCCTTGCTGGTGGGAGGCGCGCTCAGTTGGGTATTACGAACGTGGCATCTGTTGGCCTAGAATTGTTCATGAGTGGACCGGCACGGAAAGGAGGCGGGCATCTGCTGGTGGCTGATGGGTGGGAGAAGACTCCAAGATGAACTCGGGAGACATCACAGGGGGGTATGGGAGGAAAGATGGGCGTATCGCGAAACGTAAGCGAGCTGCTGGAAGCCGTCTGGACGCTCCAGGAGCGAGGAGACGCCACGCTCGCGGATGTGGGGCGCATTGCTCATACGGAAGTGACCGAAGAGCTCCTGACGGAAGTGAAGAACGAGGGGCTCGTCGACGTTGACACCGCCGGCCACCTTCGATTGACGGCTCACGGACGCGCGGTGACCGCCCCCATCATTCGTCGTCACCGTCTGGCCGAGCGGTTGATGTGCGACGTCCTCGGTATGGATGTCGAGCAGACCGAAGCGGCAGCTTGCGAATTCGAGCACATCATCGCCGAGGGAATTACCAGCGCCATTTGTACGCTCCTCGGTCATCCACGATTCTGTCCTCACGAGCGCCCCATTCCCGAAGGAGCGTGTTGTCGTCAGGCGCGCGAGCAGGTCAACGCTATCGTCGTCTCTTGCGATCGACTGCGCCTCGGCGAGCGCGGACGCATCGCCTATGTGAGCACGCCCGATCATCCGCGGCTGCTCAAATTGGCGGCATTAGGCGTGACGCCGGGCGTAGAAGTGAAACTGTTGCAGAAGTGGCCAAGCTACGTCCTTCAATGCGACGAGACGGAGATCGCTCTGGAAGAAGAGATCGCCCGTCACATCTACGTGTGGCGCACTCCCGACGACGAAGAAGGCTCATCGGACGAAGCAGCGCCTTTCGACGATGATGGTGGCCCATCGGCCAGATGATCGGGCGCATCCACGTGATCGCGCGGGCTCGTCTCCTCGCGCCATGGAGAGCGATGAGCGCTACAGGAGCGACTCATGGCCTGGCAAGCCACACCGAGGGGATGAAAGGAGCCTGTTGGAGAATCTTTGCGTTCTCTGCGCCCTTGCGGCGATTTTCGATGAAGAACTTCACTCGTATCGGAGCGCGTCGATGGGATCGAGCGAAGCCGCTTTGTGAGCCGGGTAGTAGCCGAACAAGACGCCCACGGCGACGGAGAAGGCCACCGACATCGCAATGGCCAGAGGTGAAATCAATCGCGGCCAGTTGAACATCCCGGAGAGAGCGAACGACACGCCGATGCCCAGAAAGATGCCCAGGAGACCGCCGATCAGGCTGAGCACCACCGATTCGATGAGGAATTGCAGGCGCACGTGTCGCGTCCGCGCTCCCACGGCCATGCGAATGCCGATCTCCCGCGTCCGCTCGGTCACCGAGACGAGCATGATATTCATGATCCCGATACCTCCGACGATGAGCGAGACGCCGGCGATGCTGCTGAGCAGCAAGGTGAGGATGCGGTTGGTCTCCTCGGCCGCCTCGGCGATGTCGGTCAGATTATGCACGCCGAAATCATCTTCCTGTCCGGGGCGAATGTGGTGACGCTGGCGCAAGAGTTCGGTGATCTGCCGCTCGGCGATGAAGGTGGCTCGGGGGCTGATGGCCGAGATGTAGGCTCGGGGAATGTAGGTGATGGAGAGCAGCTTTTTCATCGCCGTGGTGTAGGGAATCATGATCACGTCGTCCTGATCCCGACCCCACTGATTCTGCCCGCGCTCGGATAGTACACCCACCACGCGGAAGGGGAGATTGCGCACGCGCAGCGTTTGTCCCACGGGATCGAGTCCGGGGAAGAGTTGCTCGGCCACAGTCTGACCGATGACGCACACTCGGGCGGCCGTATGAACATCTCCCTCGGTGAAGAACTGGCCGGAAGCGACGGGCCAGTTGCGAATCTGGGGGTATTTATCATTCACGCCTTCGGCGCGGGTGGTCCAATTCTGGTTGCCGAAGATGAGGCTGACCGGGGCGGTGACGTTGGGACTGGCCAGAGCCACCGCCGGGCATTCTCGCACGATGGCGTCGATGTCCTCCGGCGTGAGCGTGGGGCTGGTCCCGATCCCTCCGTGCCAGCCGCGCGTCTTGCGACTGCCAGCGAACACGACGAGCATGTTCGTGCCCATACTGGCGATTTCTTCTTCAACCTGCCGCTGGGCGCCTTGTCCCAAGCCGACCATGGCGATGACCGAAGCCACGCCGATGATGATGCCCAGCATGGTCAGCATGGACCGCGCTTTGTTGCGCGCCAGCTCGCGAAAGGCCACTTTGAGAATCGACGGTAGGTTCATATCACCGCTTCCTCCTCTTCTTCCAATGGTGGCATTTCGGCCAACTCCTTGGCCGCGTCACGACGATTTTTCACCGGTTCGTCCCGCACAATACGCCCATCGCGCACGATGACGATGCGCTTGGCATACTGGGCGATGTCCATCTCGTGGGTCACGAGCAGGATGGTCATGCCGCGCTCGGCATTGAGTTGCTGGAACACGCTCATGATATCGACCGAGGTTCGAC
>RFHM01000028.1 GCA_003696865.1 Acidobacteriota bacterium
CGGCGTTGCTGGCCTACTGGCTCATCTCCAAGATCTATAAAAAGATCTATTTCCGGCATGGCATCACCGCCGATTCGGCCCGAACGGTAGAAGCCGACCACGTGGTCAAGCTATTAGGGAATTGGGCCCTTCGGCTCTTCAAGGCGAAAGCCGAGCCCACCTCTCCGGGGGTTGCCGTGGCGAGGTGAGAGAGCCAATGTGAACGGTCATTAGATCAGGAAACACTACCGCTCCCCCTTCCAGGACTGCCCTTTCCACCGCGCGTTCCCAGCCCATCGACACGACGAGATGAGTCTCATCCTGATCCGTCGCTCCCCTCCTCCAGGCGAGCCGGGAACGCGCTGGCACAAGCTCAACAGGTCAGGCGCAACTCCCCTCCGAAAAGAGGGCCTCGCCTCCCGTTTGAGGTCGGTGTCGCTCACTGGGTCTGAGCAACGACTGACACCACATGGTGTGTGGGTGCGTTCTTGGTCAATTTCTGCTCGATACCCGATTTGAGGACCTGGCGTCCCGTAGAACTTCCGGATACCCAGATCTGGGAAAGGAAATAGCGATCTCCATCGTATCGATTGAAGATGAGCCTCCCTTTCCCCGCCGCCGTATTCGTATAAATGGGGATGGTCGAAGAAATGATGACCCGGTTGGATGGAGATTCCACGACGCTCCGAATCAACAGGCGCGACCATAACGCTCCCCCGGTGACGTGATACGGTCCAACAGTGTACTGCCCAGCGGGAAGCATCTTATCTCCAACGACGAAATCGAACGGGATCGTCACGCTCATCTGCCTCACGACTTGACCGTGAATCGTCGTCAGGCCGGGTAGGGTCATGGCCAACAGACTGACACAACCCGAGATCATGGAAATCCTCATCATAAACTTTCTCATGTTACTCCTCCTTCCTGATGTGAGGCGACGGCGGAAGCGAACCGATCGCGCATTCCCTTCAGGTGGATTCATCAGCTTCCCCACCTTCTACGGGCCCATGTAAGGCCGCAGTTCAATATGCAATAAGTGTGCCAGCATACAGGACGAGCGAGGAGAAAACGGGCCATGGGACGTAACTCTTTATCGGCCTGCCGCATACCATCTATGGGCCGAGCCTCGTAGAGAACGCCAGCCGAGCATCGGGCAGTGAGCGGGCCTATCCGATCGCCTAGTCCGACTATCGGTTCGGATAGCAAAGGTTGCGACGTTCAGGGCGATTCGCCCAGGAAAGACAGAACACGGGGATGAAAAAAAACGTAAAAAGAATTGTTCGTTCGCCGACTATCTGTTGCTCCTCACGGTGAGTTGCTTTACACTTGACCCGGCGAATTGAGCGAAACAAGGGCTGAGGGCTCATCGATGACTCCAAAACTTATCGCCATCACCGGACCACTCCAAGGCACAACTTTTGCGCTGACCGAGGAGACGATATCTATAGGACGCGAATCGTCTAACGATCTCACCGTTGCCGATCCTTCCGTATCACGCCACCATTGCCTCATCGCCAGAGAGACGACCGGATATGAAATCAAGGATCTGAAGAGTCTCAACGGCACGTTCATCGATCATAAGGCCATTGCGCGTCATATCCTCCAGCATGGTGACTACATTACTGTGGGAACCTCTACATTTCTCTTCATTCTGGACAAGAGCGAGAGGTCACCGCTCTCCCATTCCGTTCAATTGAAGAACGAGTCCCGAACCGGGGAGTCTACTGCTCCACTCCAGATGAACGATACCCGATGCACATCATTAGAGAGCCTCTCTGATCAACCGACTTCGATGATCCGGCCGTGTCTGCAAGATCCCCTCACCACTCACGGTATGGTTGGCGAGAGCGACAACATGCGCCGGGTCTACCGGTTCATCGCCAAAGTCGCGCCCACCGACTCGACCGTATTGATCTGCGGCGAAACGGGAACGGGCAAGGAACTGGCAGCGCGCGCGCTTCACCGAAACAGCTATCGAGCCGATCACCCGTTTGTGGCCATCAATTGCGCCACGTTGTCCGAAACACTCCTGGAGAGCGAACTCTTTGGCCATGAGCGAGGAGCTTTCACCGGCGCTATCGCTCGAAAGAAAGGCAAGTTGGAAGGGGCCCATGGAGGTACCGTTCTCCTCGACGAGATCGGAGAAATGGCTCCCGCGCTTCAAGCGAAGCTGTTGCGCGTCCTGGAGGAGCGAGAGTTCGAGCGCGTTGGGGGAACGCATCCCATCGAAGCGAACGTCCGGTTCATCGCAGCGACCAATAAGGATCTGGAGAGAGCCGTCGCCCAAGGTGCATTTCGTGAGGATCTTTACTATCGACTCAACGTCGTGGGCTTGAGAATGCCCTTGTTACGAGATTGCCGCGATGATATCCCCCTCCTGGTCGATCATTTCATCGCTCATTACAACAAGGTCCTCAACCGTCAGATCAAGGGTATCGCCCCAGAAGCACGAGATGGGTTGATGAGTTATCATTGGCCGGGGAACGTCCGCGAACTGAGAAACGTCATCGAACGAGCCTTCGTCCTCGGCTCATCCCATGTGATTCGACCGGACGATCTTCCCGAAGCGGTGCTCGCGAGAGTATCGCTTCTGGAGGCGATGCCCCCCAACTATCATCATGCTCTTCAAGAATTGAAAAAAGATCTCATCGTGCAAGCCGTCGAACAGGCCAATGGAAACTACACCGAGGCCGCTAAATTGCTCGGCTTGCATCCGAACTATTTACACCGATTGATTCGTAACTTGGACTTGAAGTCGACATTGAAACAACGAACCAATCCACTGATGAGGAGGTGATGAATATGCGTAAGGCTGTCATGTTCGCCACCTGGTGTCTGGTCAGCCTGTCGGTCCTGGTGCTTGGCGCACCACAAAGTGAAAAGAACGCGGATATCGAGATCGACATCCCTTATCAGAAATTCGTTCTGGACAACGGATTGACGCTCATCGTCCACGAAGATCACAAGGCGCCTATCGTGGCCATCAACGTCTGGTACCACGTCGGCTCGAAGAATGAAAAACCGGGAAAGACGGGATTCGCCCATCTCTTCGAGCACCTCATGTTCAATGGAAGCGAGCATTACGATGACGATTATTTCAAGCCATTCGAGCAGGTCGGTGCCACCGAGATGAATGGAACGACCAATGCCGATCGAACGAACTACTTCGAGAACGTTCCCGTCTCGGCGTTGGATCTGGCGTTATGGATGGAATCGGATCGCATGGGTCATCTGCTCGGAGCCATCACCCAAGAGAAGCTGGACGAGCAACGCGGCGTCGTGCAGAACGAGAAGCGGCAGGGCGAGAATCAACCTTACGGAAAGGTCTTTCTTCACATCGCCCGAGCGACCTATCCGGTCGGACATCCTTATTCCTGGACGACGATCGGATCGATGGAAGATTTGAACGCGGCGACGCTCGAGGACGTCCGTCAGTGGTTCAAAACCTACTATGGGGCCGCCAACGCCGTGCTCGTCATCGCCGGCGATGTTGATACCCAAGCGGTGAAAGCGAAAGTCGAAAAGTACTTCGGCGACATTCCCTCCGGTCCTCCCGTGGCCCGGCCACGCGTGTGGATCGCCAAGCGCACGGGGACGCAGCGCGAGATCATGGAAGATCGCGTTCCCCAGGCGCGCATTTATAAAGTGTGGAACATCCCCCAGTGGGGTTCCGTCGAGGGAGATTACCTGCGGCTGGTGGGTAATATTCTGGGCAGCGGAAAGAACTCGCGCTTGTATAAGCGATTGGTGTATCGCGATCAAATCGCGACCAACGTCGCGGCCTTCGCTCGACTGCGAGAGATCGGTGGACAGTTTTTCATCCAAGCGACGGCCCGGCCGGGCGTCGATCTGGCCGTCGTCGAGAAGGCCATCGATGAAGAGTTGAGGCAATTCCTGGCCGAAGGTCCCACGGAAAAAGAACTCGAGCGGGTGAAGACGCAGTATATGGCCCGATTCGTCCGAGGCATCGAGCGCATCGGTGGCTTCGGGGGTAAATCCGACATTCTCGCCATGAATGAGGTATATGGTGGACGCCCCGATTTCTACAAAGTCACCCTCAAGCGCATTCGGGAGGCGACGCCAGAAGCGTTGTTGAATGCAGCGCGCACTTGGCTCTCGGATGGTGTGTACATCCTCGAGGTTCATCCCTTCCCCAAATACAAGACGCAGAAGACGGGAGTCGATCGCTCGAAACTCCCCACAGCCGGACCACCGCCGGCACCGAAATTCCCTGCCCTGCAAAGGAAGACGTTGTCTAACGGATTACAGATCATCCTGGCCGAGCGCCATGCCGCGCCGCTGGTCAATTTCAACCTCCTGATCGATGCCGGTTATGCTGCCGATCAATTCGCTCTCCCCGGCACGGCCAGTCTGGCGATGAATATGCTCGACGAAGGAACGACGCATCGAACGGCACTGGAGATCAGCGAGGAACTGGCCCTGCTCGGTGCTCAGCTCAGCGCGGGATCCGATCTGGATACGTCCAGCGTCTTCCTCTCAGCGTTGAAGGCCAACCTGGATCGTTCTCTGGAAATTTTCGCCGATGTCATCCTCAATCCGTCCTTCCCCGAAGCCGAGTTCAAACGCTTGCAAAAACAACAACTGGCGGCGATTCAGCGCGAGAAGGCCACTCCTCTGCAAATGGCCCTCCGCGTTTTCCCTCGGCTGCTCTATGGGGAAGGTCACGCCTACGGGAATCCGTTCACCGGTTCGGGCACCGAACAATCGGTCTCGCACATCACCCGCGACGATCTCGTCAAGTTTCATCACACGTGGTTCAAACCTAATAATGCGACGCTCATCGTCGTGGGCGATACGACCATGGATGAGATTGCGCCCAAACTGGAGAGATTGTTCGGCCAGTGGCAACCTGGCGAAGTGCCCAAGAAGAACATTCGCCCAGTTCACCTTCGAGCCCATTCGACCGTCTATCTCATGGATCGGCCGGGAGCCATGCAATCGATCATCTTCGCCGGTCACATCGCTCCACCGAGAAATAATCCGGATGAAATCGCCATCGAGACGGTGAACAATATTCTCGGTGGGACGTTCACCTCCCGCATCAACATGAATCTGCGCGAAGGAAAACACTGGTCCTATGGTGCTTTCTCCCTCCTGGTCGGGGCCCGCGGTCAACGTCCATTCATCGTCTATGCGCCCGTTCAGACAGACAAGACCAAGGAATCGGTGATCGAAGTCCTCAAGGAACTCCGCGGCATCCTGGGGGAACGGCCAATCACTCAGGAAGAACTCACCAAGGCCCAGAAGAATCAGACGCTCACGCTCCCCGGACGATGGGAGACGATTGGCGCCATTGGTTCCACGATCGCCGAGATCGTTCGCTACGGCTTGCCGGACGATTACTATCGAACTTATCCCGATAAGGTCCGTGCCCTGACGCTCGCCGATCTTTCCCGAGTGGCGCGGAAGGTCATTCATCCGGATAACCTCGTGTGGGTGATCGTCGGCGATCGTGAGAAAATCGAACCGGGCATTCGCCAACTCGGCCTTGGCGAGATCTACGTGATCGATGCCAATGGGAATATCGTGGAGTGACTGAGGCTGAGGAGGGTGACCTGCGGGTCATCCTCCCGGCCATCTCGCGCCCCAGAGGAGGTCGCCGATCCCGTTTCGAGGAAAGGCGATGAAAGGATCGGGGGACGGAAGATCGATCAATCGTTTTCCTGAGGATGGATGGCCACTTTCAACATTCCATTGGGCTGGGCCAAATGAGCCAGGACCCGAGGAAGATCGACGAGCGAGGCCCTGTGGGAAATCCACCGCGAAGCGTCGATGACTCGTCGAGCAATGAGCCGGAGCGCTTCTCGAATATGATGCGGCGTATGATGAAACGGCGACTTGATGGTCAACTGGTCGTAGTGCAATCGCTCAGCGTCGAGACGAACCGTCGTTCCCGTCGCGCATCCACCAAACAGAATAGCCAACCCACCTCGTCGCACGCAGTCGACGGCCAATTCCCAAGCCGATGGATGCCCCACGCACTCAATCACCGTGTCAGCGCCGCGCCCTTCGGTCAGCCCCCTCACCTGTCCCGGAATATCGCCGACGAGATCGACATTGAAAACAGCGTCGGCCCCCAATTGCTCGGCCAGGCGAAGGCGAGCTGGACGGCGACCGAAGGCGAGCACACGAGCTCCCCGTAATTTGAGCAATCGCACGAAGAGCAGGCCAATGGGCCCTAATCCGAGCAAGGCGACGTTCTCCCCCTCGACGACCCGACTCTCATCGATTCCGCGCAAAACGCACGCCAGCGGTTCGACCATCGCCGCCTCAGCAAATGATACATGGTCGGGGATGGGAAGCAGGTTTTGCTTCACAATACGGGCGGGAATTTTGATATACTGAGCGTAGGCTCCATTGAGAAACAACAAATCATCGCAGACGGTGAAAGCCCCTCGACGACAATAAAAGCATCGGCCACAGGGAGCCGAATTGGCCGCCACGACCCGCATACCCACCTGAAATCCATCCACCCCGGGACCAGTGGCGGCAATGCGACCGGCGAATTCATGGCCAAACGCCGACGGAACCTGTATCATGCGCGCATGATAGCCTCGTCGATAGACCTTCATATCGGTTCCACACGTCAGCGCCGTCTCAATGCGCACCAGGACTTCACCATCGCCAATATAGGGTGTGGGTCTTCGCTCCACGCGAACATCTTCCTTACCGTAAAGAACCGCCGCGAGCATCATTATTCCGTCGATGGCATGGTGGACGAGGAGGAATC
Organism: Acidobacteriota bacterium; assembly: GCA_003696865.1. GTDB lineage: Bacteria > Acidobacteriota > Blastocatellia > HR10 > J050 > J050. Next base: position 6,731 of record RFHM01000028.1, read on the forward strand.
TCAGGTTCGATGGACAGGATCGGGAGACCGCTTCCATTCACCTCTCTCTGCGCTGTCGTTGGCCTGAGGTCGCCTCCAGGAGTCTGACCATGCGCTCTGCGTCTCATCATTTCGGAAAGGCTCCGATTATAGTCACTCACTGCATGAGAGGCAAATGCAAAATGTTCGCCTCGTTCGCTCCCGGGCGAATTCCCTTCAACCGAACAACGCGCTGAGGTTCCTGGAGAAATTCTCCCCTCATCAGTAGGAGCGTAACCGCGCTGCGGCGAGAACCGGATGGGTAGAGAAGAAGCGCCCGGTGAGGAACTCGCCGGGCCTCTCCATGGTGACTCCCCAAATGGTGGGGATCACCGAAACTGGAATTGGACGCGAATCGTCATCGAGTAATCAATGGGGTGACCGGGAGGGTCCTCGGCAGGAATGAACCGGATCTTCTTGACCGCTTCCACCGCTTTCTCATCCAACCCGTATCCCAGGCCTCGGAGGACACGAACATCGCGCACCACGCCGTCAGCACCAAAAACAGCCGAGAGGACGACTTCCCCCGTCACCTGATGTTGCCGCGCTTCGTCCGTCAACTCCGGTCGAGGCAGGGAGAGGATTCGGGGATGAGAGCGGGAGCGACGCTCCTCATCACGATGCTCCTCCTCCGCCGCTTGCAGTATTTTGAGGATCCTCGACCGGCCAAGGTGGCGGGCCCAATCCAGAGCCGTTTGACCATTCCGATTTTTCGCCCGAACATCGGCCCCAGCAGCGAGCAGAACGTCCACGGCCTCAGCATTCCCTCTCAATGCCGCCTCCATCAGCGCCGTAGACCCATAGGCGTCACGGGCGTTGACGTCCGCTCCGGCGTCTAACAAGAGTTCCATGATCGTCGCCTCACCGCCGGTCGCCGCGTACATCAATGCCGTCCTTCCCTCAGGATCTCGGGCATCGGGATTCACGCCCGCTTTGAGCAGCCGGCGGACGACATCGACATCTCCATTGAGCGCCGCTTCCCGCAGTTGTTCTTCTTGCGAGATCCTCGCCTCCTCATCCAGGAGATGGGAATCCCGAGCGCCCGCTTCCTCCAGAAGGCGCACGACCTGGTCGTGTCCTTTCATCCTGGCCAATGTCAAGGCCGTGTAGCCAGTCACATCGCGAACATCGGGATCGGCCCCGGCGGCCAACAAGACGCGCACCACCCGAGCATGGCCACGAGTCGCCGCCCACATGAGAGCCGTCGTTCCCGCTTTATTCTTCATGTTGACATCGGCCCCATGGTCCAACAGGAGCGCGACGACGTCTGCACGCCCATTCTGGGCCGCCATCATCAAGGCGCTCCATCCGGCTCGGTCGACGGCATTGACCTGAGCGCCCCGTTCCAACAACAACTTGACCAGATCGATGTGACCGTCGTCGGCGGCGTACATGAGGGCCGTCATGCCCATTTCATCAGTGGTATCCACATCGGTGCCCTGCTCCAATAATGCTTTGACCGCTTGGAGGTCTCCGCCCTCGACGGCCCGAATGAGAGCTGGTGGAGAGTTTTGCCCCCATCCCTCACCGGCCATCAACAGAATGACGAGAAAACCACCGAGGGCCGCTCGCCCGAGAATTGCAGAATCAATATTCACATACATCGACGGTCTATCTTCCTCCCGCCTTCTGGCAAGAGACGGCCGACAAAGGGGAGAATCGACCGCTCTCTCCGGCCTTGCTCTTCACAAGGCCCATCGCTCACCACGAGACCCACGACCGGAGTGGCCGGGGAGAAGTGCCGACGCCCTCTCGCTCATTCCCGGATGAAGAACTCTTCGTCCAACGCCTTGAGGGTGTCGACGATGCCGGTGTACGCCAGTTCGGCGTGCGAAGCCATGGTCGATCCGATGAACCCCTGGCGCCGCCACTCGTCGGCTTTCTGCTGCACTTTGAGACGAGTCTGATCCCATACGGCATTGCCGAAGATGTCCACATACTCTTCGGTGAACCGGCCATCGGGATTCATGGAAAAGGCCAGACACGATACGAGCGGCAAACAAAATGCTCCGGCCACCGGCGTATTAATGGCCACCGGCATGATGGGCATGACATGCGACCCTCGAGCATCGCCGGCGACGAAATGTCCTAACAGGAAGGGCTCGACCACCTCCTCCGGTGCCGGGAAGATGCCCTGCGTGCGAACGATGGCTACGGGATCGTCCTTACCGGTATATTTCCCGGCGATATTGTGAAGGCGCGTGGCCGATACCGAGACGATCTGCTCTTCGGGTTTGTAACGCGAATGGACCGCCTCCACGGCGAACCGATCCGGATTCTGGAGCAAGGCAGCAACATCCCAAGCGCGCTCCGGAACGTCGAGCTTGATGATGCGATCTTTGTCCTTGTAGTCCATATCGATGATGGTGAAAGTGAACCCTTGATGCATCTTGGGATTCAGCAGAAGGCCGCCGTTATGCATTGGATTGCAGAAGATATTGTACAGGGGATAGTTGTATGCTCCCGGGCTACATTTATCGGCAGCAAAGACGAGAAAGGCTTCCGCCGGTCGATACGAACTCCGCGGATCGCGTTCGAATTCGATCTCTGCTACCGCCGGGCCCGCCCCGCGGATATTCCCCGAAGGGGCATCGACCAGCAAATCCTGCCCAGCCCCATACAATCCTTGCTGTTTGGCGATCTCCGTCGCCGCCAGGAAGCACTCCCAGGCGAACTTATGAACCGGTTCGGCTCCCACACCATGCCGGTGGCTCATGATGAGCGCAATATCATCACCGGTATACGTCACCATTCCATCGAGCAAAAGGCCTTTCTCCGTAGAACACGCCGATCGCACCATTTCGCCAATCGTATGCAGCATCTTATTGGATGGTCGCGTATGCCCTCCGATCGATCCGACATCTGCCTTGATGACCGAAAGTGTGACTTTCATACTTTCGCCCTCCTTGCTGAAATTTTTAGTTGATCACGCCAACACAGCCTCTCCATTTGAGCATGGCTAGAGGAGTCCCCACCACGCTTCTCTTACCACCTGTGAACACACATAGAACTGTCCTCGTCCAAACATGTCCCGCCTCGCTGGTCGCGTCGATATAGAGCGGACGTATTATAGCACACCATGGGATTGACGGTAAGGCGATTTTCCTCTCCGCGGCGGGATGGAGAGAGAGGAAATGTCTGATTGCCCAGGAGGTCACCCGAGAGGTGTCTCGCTCGATGGGCTGCTGCCCGATCGGGACCCGATAGAAGTCGGGTGACCAACCGATGTGGCCAACCAGGGCCCGACCGGTCTGAAGAGGAAGGAGTGACGCGAAAGGGGAAAGGGGGTCGTGAGAGAGGACGTCAGCGAATGGTCAAACGAAACGATTCTCGTCTCAAGGGGAGGATATGGGGGGAGATGGTGACTTATGCCACCAGCGGGCTTTGGCGGGTTCGATCAATTGCGTTTGTAACCGGTGGAGCCATCGAGCGTAAAGACGGCGGGGATGATAGAGATAGACTTTCACATGAGGACGAACGGCGCGCGTCCACCCCAGCTTGTAGGGTTCTACGTCGCCCAAGAAATCGTACTCTTTCACCTGTGACTCATTTCGTGCGATCTCGGACAACGCCAGATATTTCAGTGCATGTCCGGGGCTCAACCGAGAGAAGGCGCCATCGAATCCGAGTTTGAGGTTGTAGATGGTCTTTCCAAATCGAAGATTATACTCGTAGGCCAATGTCGCTCCATCGTGCCGTAACAACCAGAGGTGGAGCCACCCACGGGCGTTGGCCAGTCGAGCCAGATCTTTGTAGAAGCCTCGGAGTTGCGGCGTCGATGAGATGGCCGTCCCCCGCTTCGCCGCCCAACTCTTCTCGGCCACCTGGAAAATGGTTTCCATGAGATCATCGATGTTCGCCGCTTGGGTCACCACATCGACGGTGAGGCGACGTTCGGCGAGCGCCCGCATTGCCTTTCGCCCCTTGCGGCGCAGCTCGGCGGTGAGGTGACGGCGCGTGAACTCCTCCCACTCACCGGATATCATCAAATAGGGCGAGGCTTGGTCTTTGAGAATGGCAGCGGGCACCCTTCGGTGCGCCATTAATCGGCGAAGGCCGCTCATCGTGGGAGAGTGGGCCTCGATGGGATACAGTCGCAGAAAATGCCAATCGTCATGGGCGACGAGATAATCCCAAATGGCCGTCAGATAATCGTCACGATACTCAGCGTAGATGAAATCGACCCGATTGGAATGATAGTTGGCCATCGTCTCCACAACTCGGGCGGGCAGTTTCAGGTAGCGGTCATAGAACCACCCCCAATATTTCATCAGCGGAGCAATGGCGACGAGGCGTCCAGCCTCTCGCAGGACCAGAATACACAACGTCTTTCCAGGGCCAAAATATTTCCACCATGTCATCATCCATCCATGCGTCAAGAACGGCGTCCGGTGGGGGCAACGAGCGAGGAGATCGTCCCACTCCTTTTCCAAAGCGCGAAATCTCTCCAGAGATTGGATGCTTTCAACAGTTATCATAACCCGAACTCAACCGCTGGCGGATCGCATATACTCGATCGTTCCCGGGAATCACAAGAAAAAGGGCGAAGAGTGAAGGGCGAGACAGCTAGGGGGTTTCAGTTTGTGCCCTTCACCCTTCACCTCAGTCATCACCATCGAAGCGCCTCATATGCTGAATCACGCGACGTCCCCAACGAGCGAGTCGAGGGAATCGCTTGACGCGCGCTTTTGTGCTCATCCACAGACGATGACGCCAACAGAGCAGTCTATGGCCGAAGACATGAATGGCATAATTGTAACGAACGTGGTTGGCGAATCGATATTTGAATGATTCCTCACCGATGGTGAAATCGAACTCGGCCATCTGACGCTCGATGGCATATTCCAATAAGTATTTGATCAACACTTCGCCAGGCGAATGCTTGGCATATCTCACGTTGAACGTCGGCTTGTACCAGACCAGGCGATCTCCGAACTCGAAGCCAAAATGGAACGCCAGCGGGATATCATTGAACAATACTACGGAGAAGAGGAGCCAACCGGTCGGCGCCAGTTCCCTGACCAATGTTCGATAAAAGGCTCGCTGCCGTTCGTTCAGAAACTGACTGGGTACATCGGTCAACGCTCGCCGCTCGATATGCTGCTGGAAGAAGAGGTCCAAATACTGACAGATCTCCTCTTCCGTTCGACAGTGTTTGACGTCCAATCGCCCGCGACGGCGAAAATAGTTATAATGGCGGCGCAGACTTTTCTTTTTCACACATTGTTTGTCGGCGACCGGATCTCCAAGCAGCCGCGTCGGAGCCTCATAAAGCTTGCGAACGTCTGTGAGGTACCCGTAGGAGCAGAACAGACGAGGCAGGAGGGACAACGTAGGCGTCGTATTGGGAATATCGGAGAGATGAAGCACGTCCCACTCCCCAGCGTGCTCGCTCAACCACTGCACCAGCAGGGGTAACGCCTCGGGATGATCGCGATCGACGATGAAGTCACAATAGTCGGAGGAACCCGCACCGATGAACTCTATGATCTTTCGTTGGCGCCCCCAGAGCCGACGTTCGGACCACATGAGCGGAGCAATGCCTCTCAATTCCCTCCCCTCTTCGACGAGGAGAACGAGAGGTTGCCGCCCCGAGCCCAGCGTCTTCCACCAACTGGCGTGCCATTCGTAGGTTTGAAACACGGTCTGGGTATGACTGCGCCCGACGAGGGCATTCCACTCATCTCTGCGGGCGCTGAGCGCTTCCACTGTCGACAGACGTACCCTTTGTCGCCGAGCCCTCTCTGTCACATTCATGGATCGAACAATCGTGCGAGCGACCATATCGTCTCAATCTCCCGTCTCCGGTGTCCCTCGTTTGACAAACTCAACATCCACTCTCAAGCACCCCTGTGAGGCTCGCGCCGTGATCGGTTGGCCCTGACCATTGACTTTCCCTCCCTCTTTCAGCCACCTCTCGAACCAAGCCACTCCGCCCGACAGTTTGAATTTAAAGTAGGAGCGGCTCATATCTCGACTGACCCCCAATCGCTCGAGCGCGAAAGGGTCGAACGGGCGGTCGATCAATCCTCCCGTGGAGGCGAACGCACACACGAAGCCCTGCTCTTTCACCGCTCGTTTGATAGCTTCGTTGAAATCCCCTGGCCTCCCATTGGGATAGGCGAAAAACCGAACCGGCTCTCCCAACCTCTGCTCCAGCTTCTGCTTAGATACCATGATCTCTCGTCGTGCCTCATCAAAGGGGAGGCGCGTAAGGATTTCGTGGGTATCCGTATGAACGCCGAAAGAAATCAACCCCTCGCTGGCCATTGCCTGGATCTCGCTCCAGCGTAGCAACGCACACGCATCATGTTCATCGCGCACGATGGTCTCCAGATCGACCTGGAGTCGCCGGGATATCTCTCTCAATCGCCGATTCTTCTCCTGGGCGGGAAGGTTCTTCAGATATTCGATCGTTTCCGAAAAAACAATCCAACGATCGCGAGGCGTCTTGAGCCGATGTGTTCCATCCCCGAAGTCGGAGAGATCCAGGTATTCGATCTTCGTCCGATGAATCAATTGAAAGAGGACGTCCGGCCAAAGAGCCTGACCCGTATCCAGATAACCGGTCACCAGGAAAATAGTGGCGGGAAAACCGAATTCCTTGAGGATCGGATAGGCGATGGTGTAGTTATTGCGAAATCCATCATCAAACGTCAGAGCCACTGAATGCGGAGGAAGTGGACGTCCCTCCAACAGAGACTCTACCACTTGGGAGAGAGGAAGCACTCGATGGTGCTGGGCGAGATAGGTCATTTGCCACCGGAATTGACTCTCGGTCACCATCCATGGAGGGACGTGTTTTTCATCATCTCGCACTACACCATGGTACATGAGCACGGCGATCCGATGGCGATGCAGTTGGCGCATCAGTCGGGCGATGCCAAAACTGCTCATCAAACGAGCGGTCCACTTTTTGGAGAACGTACCCATGATCACTCCTCTCGCACCCTCGCCTTCACTTCCATGAGGCAGGCTCGGCCTACTTTTCAGACTCCTTTGACTCTGGCAAGCGAGGTATTCTCATTCGGTGCACCCGGCGAGCATGACCGTTGGGGTCTTCAACATAATTTTCAAATCCATCCACAACGACCAATTCTCGATGTAGAAGATGTCCAATCGCACCATCTCATCGAAGGGAAGCCGATTACGTCCACTGACTTGCCAGAGCCCGGTGAGGCCGGGTTTGACATGGAATCGCGCCCGATGCCATGGCTGATAACATTCGACTTCGTATGGGATGGGCGGGCGGGGACCGACGAGGCTCATCTCACCGCGCAGCACGTTGAGCAACTGCGGTAATTCGTCCAGACTATAACGTCGCATCCATCGACCCACTCGAGTGATGCGATCATCATCCTTCACTTTACCATATATGGGCTTATCGGGAGTCCCATTGTTGATGCGCTCGCCGCGGATCAATCTCTTCATGATCTCCCGATGGCGTCGATCATCGGCGTCCGGGCGCATGGATCGGAATTTGTACATGAGGAACACATGTCCGTCCATACCCACGCGCTCTTGCTTGTAAAGGACGGGGCCGGGCGATTCCCATTTGATGAGGATGGCCAGGATCAACCACAGTGGGCTGGTCAATAGAAGCAAGAGACTGGCTCCGATCACATCCATCGTCCGCTTCACATACCGGTTAAAGCCGCGCAGGGGTTCCTCGAACAGCTTGACCATGGGCAGGATACCGATCTGATCGATCTCGGTCTTTTGCGGCAAGCAATTCAGCAAATTAGGAATGACGTGATAGTGGACGGGATGCGTTCGCCCACATTTCATGATCGTCTCGAACAGCACCTGCTGATCGAGTTGATCATCGGCGATCAATACTTCCCGAATGCCACACTGACGAATGAGCGCAGGAAGGTCTGCAATTGTACCGATGACGGGGAGCCGAGAGTTCGATGAATGTTCCGATCGAGGAGAGCGCGTGAGCACGCCGACCAACTCGTAACCCAATCGGTGATTCCCCATGATCTCTCGCAAGCAGAGTTCGGCCAATTGTCCCTCTCCAATGACCACAGCAGGGATGATGTTTTTCCCTCGCTTGCGAGCGGCAATCTGAATCAGGCGAACTGTCATTCGCAAGATCAATGTCCCCTGCAAAGCGAATGTCCAATCCAGGATGAACATCATGCGGGAATAGGAATGATGGCGAAATTCGAAGCCGCCTCGATACATGAACGCGATGAGAATCATGATCGCCGATCCCAGAGAGACGGCCTTCACAATGCGAGCCAGATCCTGACTGAAGGCGAACTCGCCCTGGACGCGATAGAGCCGGCAATACCACAGTGTGCTCATGCGAACGAATGGGACGAAGCCGAGGAGTATCCATACCGGTCGGAAGTCCGGAGCGATGCCGACGGGCAGCCAATGCCCCTTCTCCCAGATGAACAGCGGTGGACCGAGATGGATCCAGTAAGCGAGGATGAAACTACTGATGGCGATGATCCCATCCCAAAGGATCAAACCCATCACCAGGAGAGAATCGAGCGAACGATGTCGCTCCATGGTGCGGGCTCCATATCGAAGGATATCAGCCGCCTGAACTACTTGACTCATGGACCTCTCTCCTCCTTGTCGTTATTTATTGTCGCGGGATTTTTAGCGCGCTTCATCGAAGATCATCCTGGAACTCGCTCCTTTTCACGACTCCAGGGGCTCTTCGCTGCGCAAGATGGGGAGGGCGATGATGAACGTTGCTCCCTCGCCCTCGCGGCTGTTGACGGTGATTTCGCCGTTGTGATTCTTGACGATCTGATAGGCGATCCAGAGACCCAGTCCCAACGCCTGCGTTGGTGGCTTCGTGGAAAAGAAGGGATCGAATACGCGCGAGAGATTCTCCCGGGCGATACCCGGTCCATTATCTTCGATGTGGATCTCGATCATTTCGCCCAATTTCCAGAATCCGCGCTTCTGTCGTCTCGTCCGAATCACCAAGCGCCGATCCTGAGGAACCTGCAGCAAGGCATCGCGAGCGTTGTCGACGATGGCGAGCAACGCCATCTGTAATTGTTGAGGATCGAGGCTCGTCTCGGGGAGCTCTTTCTGGAGATCCCACTCAACCTCGATGTGGTGGGATTGCAACTCATATTGTTTGAGCGAGAGAACGTGCCGGATGAAATGATTGACATTGACCAGCGATTTCTCCGGCGGTTGAATTTGCGCCCAGGTGGCCAGCGTATCGAACGTCTTCTTGGCCCGCTCGGCTCCCTGAGCGATGACCTCCAGATTGCTCTTGACCTCGGGAGTGAGATCGGGCAGTTCCAGAGTCAACTCGGTGAAGCCCACGACGGGCGTGAGCGCGTTCCTGGCCTCGCCGACCAGGTTGCCGATGAGACGAGTCACCGCTTCCAACTTGCTGCCCAACAATCGCTGCTCCCGCTCCCGGGATTGTTCGGTCGTGTCACAGGCTACGAACTGAACCGCCGGCCTCCCTTCGAACTCGATGAGTGAACCACTCAGGATCACGGTCACCTCTTGACCATCCTTTCGCACGATCTGAGCCTCGAAACTGGGAATGGTTCCTCCCTCCAAGATCTGCTCGTAGCTCTCAATGACGGGCGTCTGGGAGGGAGAAGCGAAAACGTCCGGCAGGTACATCTCGAACAACTCCTCGGACGAGTAACCCAACAGCTCGGTCACCGCTCCGCCGGCGTATCCGTATCGTCCATCCTGCACGACCAGGAAAGCGACTTTCGCCCCTTCGATCAGGGGAGCATACCGCGCTATGGACTGGCGCAGCGGGTTGAGTTCGTCGAGGACTTCCCGATACAGATGGGCATTCCGGAACGCCAGTCCACTCTGGCGAGCGATGCTTTCGATGAAGCGGATCTCCCCTTCGTCGAAGCGACGGACGGCCCGACAATATTCGATGAGCATGTACCCCCATACTTCGTCCCGCGCGGGCATGGGAACGACGGCCAGGGTCTGGAGATGAAAGCGAGTGATCCAGCTCGATGGGATGAGGGGACTGAGGAGCGCTTCTTCAATGATCGTCGACCGATCTACAGCCAGTGACTCCCAGTGCGTTTTGAACCACCGAATGATCTCGCCGGGAACGCCCTCGGACGCCTGTATCGTTCCTTCTGCTGTGCGGCTCGCCGAGAGGACGGGAAGAGGGGACGCCTCCGCGCCGGGGAGCACGAAGATATGACAACGATCCGCGCCCGCCGCCATCAATACCATACTCGCCGCAGCCCTGACCACATCTCGGGGATCGAGGGTGGCATGGAGGAGGCTGGCCATCTGAGCGAGGGTGTGACCACGCTTGGCCTCCTGTGCCTGTGCGTGCTGGATGCGAGCATTGACCAGCGCAATGGTCACCTGATCGGCCAGAGCGCGCAAGAACGTCGCTTCCGCTGCGCTGAATGGACGGCTCGATCGCTTATTGGCCAAGACGACGATGCCCACATGCCAGTGATCGACCCACAAGGGACATATCAATAACGATCGAAGTCCAAGCGATCGGCCGAGGGCTCGCCAGTTCGCCAGCCGGGGATCAGCGGCCGGATCGGCAATGATCAATGGCTTGTCGTGCTCCCAGATGAGCCGACCGGGCGCCCCTTCGTCCAGCGAACACCGAATCTGCTCGATGGTCGCCCGATCAATGCCGAACGCCGGTGCCCGTCCCACGAGCTCATGGCGCGCCTCATCGTAGAGGAACACGGCACACTTTTCGACTTGAAATGCCTCGGCGATCAAGGTCGTGGCCAATTGGAAGATCTCCGTCAGCCCGGTGGCAAGGCACAGGCGACGCGAGAGATGGGCGAGCGTCTCCACCCAGGCCATCTTTTCCTGATCCTGAGGAGAAATCCCGTTCCCCGCATGCATTTCCGGTGAGTAGGTCATAAAAGGCTCCTTCCGAAAGGAAATTTGAGGTGATGGCAAGGAGAAAGACCTCATGCCGACTTCGCCGTATGGAGTGAGGCTGGAACGGATTCGACCGGCGATTGACGCCCATCCTGACGAACGGTCTGATAGGCCTGCAGGAGATGTGGGATGGAGTGATCCCAAGCCAACTGCGTCTTCACTCGCTCCTGGGCGATGCGTCCCAGTCGTCGCCGTCGAGGCTCGTCATGTAAGAGAGCGAACAACTGATCGGCAAAATCGCGTTCGTCATTCGGCCGCGCATAGACGGCGGCTTGTTGGGCCGTGCGACGCGTTTCCGTCAACTCGAAGGCGACCACCGGCTTGCCAAAAGCCATGTACTCCCCAATCTTATTCATCGTCGATTTGTCAGAGAAGGAATTCCGTGGCAAGGGATCGACGCAGACATCGCAACTGGAGAGATATCGACAGACATCGTGGTCGGAGAGGCGACCGGTGAATCGAACGTAGTCCTGCAAGCCCAATCTGCGATTGAGGGCCTGCAACGATTCCAGTTCAGGACCGCCGCCGATGATCACGCAGAGGAAATCGCGATAGCCACGTTCTTCGACCAGAACCTTCAACGATCGCAGGAGATAATCAATGCCATCCTGGTTACAGAGTGTTCCCAGATAGCAAACCAAATGTCGTCGCCCCTCCTTCAACGCCGGCTCGGGTGGCATGAGCTTCAATCGATCGCTGCTCGGTCCATTGCGGACGACGAACACGCGGTCGGATCGACATCCCCCACGAGTGAGGGCAATCTGGCGGTATGACTCGTTGGTCGTCATCACCACATCGGCGGTGCGAAACGTCATCCGCTCCAGCCACAAGAGGAGTGTGTATATTGGTCCCGGCTTCTTCCCGGGATACTTAGCCAGATAGAGTTCGGGACATAAATCGTGATGATCGAAGATGAACTTCTTGCCGAAGAACTTGTAGAATCGCGCCAATAGCCAGTAGGTATCCGGCGGATTACAGGCTTGAATGACGTCGAACCCGTGTTTCCACCAGATTCTCAGAGAGAGCAGAAACGTCCTCAACCAGCAATAGGCGAATTCGACAATGTACCCGAATAGCCCTTTGGCATTCGTTGGTGCCCAGTACCGGTAAATATGAATGCCGTTCAGACAATCATAGCGATTGAACCGACGACCATAGTTAGCCGTCGCATCGCCGCGCGGACAAATAATACTCACTTGCCATCCAGCTCGTCTCAGGGCGTTGGCCTCACGCCACACCCGTCGATCGAAAGGAACGGGAATATCATGGACGATGATGAGCACTTTACCAGCAGATGCCATAATACGTATTCTCCTTCTTGGGATCGGGATCGAGGAGGCGTACCAGATCGATGATGATGTGTCGGCCATTGATGTCTTGCAGCGCTCGAGCGTAGAGCGGGGATGTCGTCCCGATAACCAGGACGTCCGAGGCTTCGATGACCTCATCGATGCGCTCGCACATGAGAGACGAAATATGAGGGATTTCCCGCTCGATGAATTCACGATTGGCGCCGCACAGTCGGGCCAGCGAGACGTTCTCATCGAAGATCTTGAGCTGATAGCCCTTGCCGAGCAGCGTCTCAATGACGTCCACCATTGGGCTATTGCGAAGATCGTCCGTCCCCGCCTTGAAGCTGAGTCCCAGGAAACCGATACGCTTACGTCCCGTCGCCATGATGAGGTCTACAGCTCGACGAATGTGCCGCTCGTTACTGGGTATGATGGCCTCCAACACGGGCAACTGAAGATCGAGCAGTCGCGCCCGATGAACTAAAGCGCGCACATCCTTGGGGAGGCAAGCACCACCAAAAGCGAATCCCGGTTTCAGATAGGCCGGTGAGAGATTGAGCTTCGTGTCGCTGCAAAAGATCTCCATCACCTCATGGCTATCGATGCCCAATCGCTGACACAACGTGCCGATCTCATTAGCGAAGGTGACCTTCAGAGCATGGAAGGTGTTATCCACGTATTTGACCATCTCGGCCACAGCGATATCGGTGATGAATCGAAGCGCGTCAATGTCAGAATAGAGCTCCATCACGCGCTCGGCGATGTCCGGGTGATCGGCCCCGATCACGATCTTAGGGGGATGATAAAAGTCTTCGATCGCCGAACCCTCGCGCAAGAACTCGGGATTGACGCAGAGGCCGAATCCCTCACCGAACGGTTTTCCCGAGACGCTCTCCAGTAAGGGGATGATCTCATGATGCGTCGTCCCGGGAAGCATGGTACTCCGCACGACGATCGTATGGAAGGCCTTCTTGTGGATGAGCGCGGCTCCGATCTGTCGGGTGACGCTGCGCAGGTATTTGAGGTCTAAGCTCCCGTTCCCATTGCTTGGCGTTCCCACGCAAATGAGCGAGAGCTGGCTGGCCTCGATCGCCTCTCGGGCATCGGTCGTCGCCCACAGTTGTCCCCTCTCCACATTAGTTCGAATCAATTCCGTCAGACCGCGTTCGACAATGGGCGAGCGGCCCTCTCGAACCATGTTCACTTTCGTCTCGTTGACATCGACGCCGATGATGCGATGGCCATCATTGGCCAAACACGCCGCTGTGACACATCCAACATAACCTAATCCAAAGACGCTGATATCCATTATTCTCCTCCTCGAATGCCGCCTCGACTAGGCGAGGGGTAACTTTTCGATCGAGATGGTAGTGATGAACCGATGGGATCCTCCACCTCGCACCCGACCGACCAGCGTGGGACTGGGCTGCTTATGGCCCAGTCGCTGGGAACGCCAGCCGAGCGGTGGCGTCTCGCGACCGATGGTCAGGGTCACATCGAGCTGCTCATCCAAATGGAATCTGACTTCCACGCCATCGTTCTCGACGATCCACTCCTGGCCTTCCCGGCGCAGGCGACAGGACTCGGCGAAGTGAAAGAACTGTTCGATGAGATGCTCGCCTCTGGCTTCGATCGTGTCTACGACGTGGAAACGACGATTCTCCTTGTCGAAGAAAATCTCTCGTCGATGGCAAACAGGATCGCTCAGTCGAAGATACCCGGTGTGATATCCGCTGACCCGATCATAGTGAGGCGATGATTCCCACACTTCCGGGATGGCCTCGGCTTTATGTGACCACATGAAATTGCCGGCCATGACGGATTGATCCTGCTCATCAATGCGAATCGTATTATGAGCCGAGGTACCACGAAAATAGGTCCTCCAGTGCTGGCGACTGTGATAGGCATACGTGCCCGGATCGATGAGAATCTCCCGTCCGGCCACGGTGAGGACCAAACTCAACGCATCGGCATGCCCGTGAGCCGCTAACGGGGCATATCCGAGCGGCGCGCAATCGAAGATAGCGACGATCTCATCATCGGCAGTCGTTCCCGAGCGCATGACATAATATCCGCTGGAAAAAGCCCGGGATGATCGATGTGCCGCTGGAGTCGAGGTCGATGCTCCACCAACGGTCGAGACGCCGAGCAGCCAAAACGTTCGCTCATCGAACTCGGGGGCCAGAGCTCGGAAATCGTCTCGCCCGAACAGGGCAGCTCCCGTGGCCAGGATGGACCGCGCTCGGCTCTGTGGGGGCTCGCCCAACACAATGACGGCCCCGTTATCGTCATCGCCGAAATGAGGCAGTCGCCCGCGACAATCCATGAACGCGGCAACGACCTCCATCATCTTCTCCAGTCGCCGCCAATAGGCCGTGGGAAATCGAAAGCCATTCTGCTCGCCGAGTAACCCAGCCAACAGCAGGTATTCCAGGACCAGGCAGTGATAGGCCATGGCCTGTTCCCGATTCATTCCATCGTCATGATTCTGCCTCAACGCCTCCGCAATGAGAATGCGCTGGCTGGCGGCGCGCCATCGGTCGGCATTCTTCAATTCGGGGAAATATACCGTGGCCACGAACACGCCGGTCGCCTCGCAGATGAGATGATTATTGGCCGACGAAAATCGAGAATAATGCTGGGTGATGAACTCCACATGCTGATAGAGGCTGTGGAGAAATTGCTCCACGAACGCCTCGGTCACGCAGGCGGCCGACCGGATCCATTCGAACGCCCAAATCCAACTGATGATCCGTAATGCCGCCTGTTCGGGCGTCGTCCAGTTAATGCCCATCATATAAGGACACTGTTGCATCCAACTCAGAATCTGGTGGACCACCTCTCGCGCATATCGCTCATCGCCGGTGAGCACGTAGGCCTTGGCCAAAGGTACCAAATGCTGGTGTCGATTGAGCTCCCACACATACTTGACATCGCCGACCAGTCGCTCGTCACGGTAATCGATCCTCGGGGCGTAAAGAAGTGGACAGACCTTGTGATCCTTGTAGTTGTAATTCCATCGAATCACGTCTCCGAACGGCTCACGTTCCAGATCGAAAAACGTGAATCGATGAGCCAACAGGTCATCGGCCACGGCCAAGGCCCCATCCCGGGAAATCGCCTGTGGGATGGACACCCTGGGCGTCAATGCGAAGAACCTCACGCCTCGCCGGCCGGTCACTCGTCGGTGAACATCCTGGCCATTGACGCGGAGGAACTTTTGGATGGGCGGCTGGTGACCATCAAAGCGAAGTCGAGGCCAACCGAGCCATTGACGAGCAGAGATCCGCGCCCGATAGAGAACTTCGGCCGGCGGCATGAGCGAGAGTCGCTTCATGTACCATCGAAGTGAAGGCATGACTGACGAGCGATCCCAAGCTTACGGGATGGCTTGACGCCATCCCTCATCGATGAACGTGTGATGCCAGATGGCGAAAGTGAGCAGAGCGAACAGCAGAGGGGCAGCATCATGAGATCCGCTCTCATTGGCCCGGATCAATCGCCGAACGGCCAGTGGATCGAAGTACCCCAGCCGAGCCAGTTGAGCCCCATCGAGCAGTTCGGCGACCATTTCCTTCAAGTAGTGCGTCAACCAATATCGGATGGGCGCACCGAAGGCCGTCTTCTTCCGATAGAGCGCCTCGTGGGGAAGGTGACCTTCCAAGGCCTTTTTGAGAATGTACTTCTGCTCGCGCCATCGAACCTTCAGATGCCCGGGA
Organism: Acidobacteriota bacterium; assembly: GCA_003696865.1. Taxonomy (GTDB): domain Bacteria; phylum Acidobacteriota; class Blastocatellia; order HR10; family J050; genus J050. Next base: position 22,644 of record RFHM01000028.1, read on the forward strand.
ATAGTGGCCACAAAATCGAACAGCTCGTTATCCAACAACGGTACGCGAATTTCGATAGCGTGAGCCATGCCCGTCTTATCGGCATAGAGCAAATTATGCGCCGGCAGGAATGTGTGCATGTCGAGATGGAGCGCGCGATGTACGGGATCCAGATCAGCCCCAGCTTTCCAATGAGCGAGAAACACCTCATAAGGGGCATTACTCCGACCATTGAACAGGGGAGCCAGCAACTCGCGCCGATCCTTCTCATCAGCGTAGCTGAGGAATCCCAGATGTCCGTCAATCAGATCCTTATGAGCGTGAGCCACGAATTTCTTCAATCGTCGCAACAGCGCGACCGGTCGCCCTCCCACCATGACCGGAGCCCATCGAAGAGGGTGATCTATCACGCGGAGAAGCCGAACGGCCAGGGTCCATCGCCGAAGCCACGCAGCCAATTTGATGGCCCGATGCCAGGGATACCCACCGAACATCTCATCGCCTCCTTGGCCACTGAGGAGCACTTTCACCGCTCCCTTGGCTCGTTGGGCCACCAGGAAGCTGGCCACCGCGCCAGTATCCGGTAACGGTTCGTCCAGATGCCATATGACCCGAGGGAGGATGTCGGTGAGCGTGTGGGGATCAAATACGATCTCGTGATAATCGACGCCGAACCGTCGGGCCAGACGACGAGCGTATGAGGCATCGCTCTTGGCGCCGCCGAGGTCGGCCTCCCGGTCGGGATAACCGACGGTGTAAGCTTTGATCTCCGGAAGGCCAACGGCATGCATCATAGCCAGGACGGCCCCGGAGTCCACGCCCCCGCTGAAACTGATCCCCAGCGGGACGTCGCTCATCAATTGTCGTTTGACAGCTCGAGCCAGTTGTTCGCGTAATCCTTCGATCCATTCCTGCTCGCTCAACCGAAGATCAGGACGATACTGGGGTTCCCAGTAGCGGGCGAACTGGATGCCGTTTTCATCCACCACGGCGTAATGACCGGGGAGCAGCTTGAACACGCCGTCGAACATCGTCAACGGGTCCGGCACATAGCGAAAGGCCACGTAATAGCGAAGTGCTTCCAGGCACACCCTCGGACTGATCCCCGGATGTTCGAGCAGCGCCTTGATCTCGGATGCGAACAGCACATCACCATCTCCCCGAGCATAATAGAGTGGTTTCACTCCGAACCGGTCGCGACCGAGCAGCAACCGCTTTCGACGATCATCCCACAATGCGAAGGCGAATATGCCATTGAGATCGTTCAACATGGCCACGCCCTTCTCTTCATAGAGATGAACCAGCACCTCGGAGTCCGAATCGGACCGGAATCGATGCCCTTTCTGCAGGAGGTGGGTGCGCAATTCAGGGAAATTATAGATCTCCCCGTTGCAAATGACGCGAATGGTGCCATCTTCATTGGCCAACGGTTGACGTCCGCGCTCGGAGAGATCGATGATGCTCAATCGGCGATGCGCCAGGCCGACTCCTCGAGGAGATGAAGGAGAAAGACGGGTCACATAGTGGCCGGCGTCATCCGGCCCTCGATGGCGGAGGCGATCGCCCATCCGCTCTAAGATCTCAGGATCGACTTTCCCGTAGATTCCAGCGATTCCACACATAAGACATCCTCACCAGGACTGAGATGATGGGGTGAAGTTGAGCGAGATGATCCTCCTCGGCCATTCGGGCTCCGCGGCGACCCGCAGATGAAGCTCTCCATGGCGCATTCGGTTCGCTCCGAGAGCGAGAGGGAGAGATCAATCGGCGAAGCGCTCCACTGCCGGTGACGCTGCTGAAGGCGCGATGGCCAGAGGATAGCCTCTCTCCTCCCTTCACCCCATATCGTGATCAATAGGCTCTATGGGCACCCATCTCCTTGGCGTGGGAAACCGAAGGTGGTGCTCGCGCTGGTCCTCAGCATCGCCTGATCTCCCCATGACTGCCGTCAGGTGATCGGCCAATTGAGCGATGAATCGGGAGACATTGAATTCCCTGGCGATTCGAACTCGATTCGCCCGGGCCATGCGATGCCGCAGCCCGGGATCGGTCACCAGGACGAGCAAGCGCTCGGTGAGGGATGCGACATCGCCCGGCGGAATGAGGAATCCATTCACGCCATCGACGATCACTTCGGGAATCCCTCCCACCCATGTGCTCACCACGGGCAGTCCAACGGCCATGGCTTCTAACAGTGAGACGGGCAATCCTTCTTCATAACTGGGCAAAACGAATACCTGAGCTCGTCGCAGTATCTCCCCTCTTTCGGAGAGGGGCACCGGTCCAATGTGTTCGATGAACGGCAGTAATCCTCGCTGCTGACAATGGTGACGAATGGACGCCACGTCGCCCCTCCCACACAGGAGAAATCGAACCTGCGGCGCTCGAGCCACAATTCGCGGCATGGCCGCCAGCAAGTCGTGAATGCCTTTGGGCCCACTCAGGTCACCCATGAAGAGAACGCGCAATCGATCGGCGTCGGTGCGGATCTCTCCATGCACCAACGCCGCTTGATGTACGGCATTGTGAAGCACCCGAACGTGGGCGCCCGGCAGTATTCGATGCATCGCCTCCTTCAAACACCGGGACACGACTAACAGACGCCGACTCGATCGCAGGACGCGACGAAGGTACCAGCGGCCCAGTCGACTTCGAGAACGGTAGTAGGACTCGAAGTGACCAGCGTGATAATGCACCAGGACGCGCTTCCCCAACAGTCGAGCGATGAGAATGAAGGCCGATTTCCGATAGAGGCTCACATCCCCACCCACATGAACGTAAACCGCTGAAACGGGACGGGCCAGAAGACGCCACGTGAACCGGAGGAGCGCTCTCAAAGCGACCATCGCTTTCTGACGCTTCGATCCGGCGACGACGGTGGGAAAGTGCTCGATCTCGAATCTCCGAGACAATTCCGAATCGAGGATGAGATTAATCATGGCCGAGATTCCCCCGATCACTCGATGAGGATGGGGACCGACCATGACCACGGAAGGTCTGACGAATCGTCTCTGGTGGGACATATTCAATCTCAACGAGTGGGCGCCGTCTCGCTCATCTCAGGTGAAGCGCCATCACAGGGAAGTCGACCGGTAGGCCATGGCTCGCCGATAGGTGCTCTCCGTCGCTTCAGCAATTCGAGACCAGGCGAATCGGGTGGCCACCTGCCGGGCAATATGTTCACGCATCGCCGCGCGTCGAGCCGGATCGCGGAGCAGCTCGATGATGGCATCGGCCAAGGCATCGGCATCTCCGGGTGGCACTAATCGTCCGGTCACGCCATCATCGACCGCCTCCTCGATGCTTCCCACTCGAGTGGCGACCACGGGCTTGCCAAATGCATAGGCGACCTGGAGAACGCCGCTCTGTGAACCGCCGATGTAAGGAAGAACGACGACGTCGGCGCGGTCGAATAATTCAGCCACTCGCCGATTGGGGATGTATTCGTTGTAGATGATGAATTTCTCCGGATCGGGTAGCATCGCCGCATACTTATCGAAAGCTTCGCCTCGACCGGCAATGACGATTCGAGCTTCGGGAACGGCTCGTGTGATCTTCGGTTGCGCTTGGATGAGATACTCCAGTCCCTTGTATTTGTAGATGCGCCCGAAGAAGAGCACTTCGGCCCGACCGGTGGCTCGGGATGTGTTGCCGTTGGGTGACGGTAGCAAGCGACGATAGAAAGAGAGTACACCATGTGGAATGACATCGATGCGATCCAACGGGATATGATGACGATGGGCGAGCGCCACTTTCAGTCGCTCGCCATGAGTGATCAAGCGATGTGCGTGGCGGATGGTGAACGCACCGATCCATTGGGGAATCTTGCGAGACTCTTGATCTCCTACGTGAGGAAGGACATCATGCACGGTCATGACGAAGGTGGATTGGTCCAGCAGGGGCATCAGCAGATTGAGCCACACCTGGCCACACTGGAAGTGGATGATATCCGGCCGCCACTGCTGGATGCTCTCGGCCAACCGCAGGACGAAGGCCAGGCTTCGCGGATCGCGATGACGCGGCCAGTCGAGCATGTGGAGGCGAACGCGCGGATGGACGGCCCAGACGAGGTGGCGGAAGCGACTCCCCGGGACGAGGAAATCAACCTCGTGACGCTGAGACAAGGCGTTGACCAACTCAATGGTGTACTCGAAGACGCCGGCCGCGATCATGACGATGCGCAGGCGCGGGCCATGAGCCGGAGAACATGATCTCGCTTCACATATGCCCATGGACGGTCTCATCAGGCCTCCTGAAACGTTCCTCCTGCTCCATAAAAGGTGAGTTCATGGGGCCCCGGACCAATCCCGGTCACTACATGGAGACTGATGCCCAAGCCAAACAGCATGAGACGGGGAGGATCGATCTGGAAAGCGAAATCCTGTCCCCTGGCGAGCGCGAGATCAGCCTGGGTCTGTATCAGGACCTCGCCATCGTACACGTCAATACGATCGACGATCGTCTCATCGCTCGCCGTGCAAAATCGCACTCTCACGTCAGTCAACATGAGATTCGAACCATTCACGGTCAGAGAAGTGGGAACGGCAACGTGAAGCCAGCACTCGCTTCCGACCCGCAGATCGATGACCGTACCCACTCCGGTATGGCGGATGAGGTTCGTGTTCTCGGGAAATTCCACAGTGACGGTGGAACCGTGAATGAAGTTAGTGATGATCTCCCCAGGGACCATCGCCTGGGCGGACGTCGGTTTTCTCATCCCAATGGTGGAACTCAGAGCCAATCCAGGAAGCGTACGCCGTAAGAATTTGCGTCGTCTCATTGGATACCTCCTTCTCGCGAGCCTCATCTTTCGATCTCCCCCGTTGAGCGCATCAAGTGAGAGACCGCCGATGGGCTCGGGCTTCCCAACGAATCCCAGCGTGTGAACCGGGGCCGCCATCCGAGGACGAACAGACAACCCGCATAACTTATAACCCCGACCGGCACGGCGCTCCAAAGAGCGCGCACGCCGAGAACGATGATCAATCCAGCCATCATCGCCGTCGCCAGAGCCAACCGCCCGGCGATGACGAGGTGAACGGGGAACAATCGTCTGGAGACATACATCGACTGGATCGCCAAGAGCAACGTCACTGACGCCAGTTGAGCGCCGGCGGCCCCCGCTGCTCCGTATCGGGGGATCAACCACACATTGAGAATGAGGTTGGTTCCCAGGGCCATGACATTCGTCCAGAAATCGATCTGCTGCTTGTGAACGGCGATGAGACTCCGGGCCAGGAGCAGAACTAACCCTAAGGGGACCAATGTCCAAATGAGAATCTTCAGCGGAGCGACTGCCGAGAGGTACTCGGGACCAAAGATGAGTTCGATGATCGGTCGACCGAGCAGGCACGTTCCCGCAGCCAATGGCAACAAGAGCAGCAACAAATCGGTCATCGCCCGTTGGCAGAAACGACCCATTCGCGTCAAGGAATCGGTGGCCAATCGACAGAGCGTCGGGTTCACCGATGTCGCATAGCTCACGCACAACAACGTCCAGGGCGTGAGCAGTCGGCTCGCCGCGCCATAGCTGGCCACATCGATGGCTCCCCGCCATTGGGAGAGGAGAATGATGCCGAGCTGCCAATGGAGTCCCGCCGAGAGATTGATCAGCAAAAACCAGGGAACCTGTTTCAACACCCGAACCATTTCACGAGCATCCGGCCAACCGAACGATCCTCCGGCGCGCACCATCAACCGATAAGCGATGAGCGTTCCGAATCGAAGGATGACGAACGCGGTACAGACGGCCAGCAGTCCTCCTCCCCGACTCACCACCCACCAGGGAACCAGCGCTTTCAGCACGTTCTCGCCCGTATTCACGCCGGCAATCACCGAAGCCCGTTCCCGCGCAATGAGCAGCGACTCGTATTTCGCGATGAGCGACGTGGCTATCAACGAGAGGCTCAACAGGCTCAGCGGCTTCAAGACCTCCGGGGCCACTCCCAGCACCAGGCCGGTCGCCGACATGAGTGCACTGCTGAGGATGCCTCCAGCGATCAGAATAATGGTCACACTACGAATGAAGGATTGGCGATCTTCTTCCCCTCCGGTCACCTCCCGCACGATGAATGGTCCCAACCCCAACGAACACACGTTGAAAAAGACCACATAAATGGCCATGATGAGCGTGAAATGGCCAAATGTCGTGGGCCCCAGATACCGGGCGATGACGGCCCAGACCAGGAGGCTGTTGATCATGTTCACCCCACCGGACCAGACCATAAAGCCGGTGTTTTTATAAATCTTCCACATGAGATTCAACGCGATAAGGGGAGGAGATGGCGCGCGCCGGCATTTTTGCGGACCGGTTGAGACTGGTCATGCTGACCGGCCTCGCTCAATCGCCGCGTGGCCACCAGCAAGCCGACGGCGAGCCAGAAGAAGCGACCATTCCCCAATGAACCGAGTTCCTTCATCCCCACCAGCAAATAGGCCACCAATCCCATCGAGAGACCCAGAGCGACGGCGCGGAGGAAAAGATCGTCGGTGCGCGCCGCCCGTAACCCTTGCCAGAGAGCGAGGAGGGCGAACAGGACGAAGAACCCTCCCCCCAAAAGGCCCACTTCGGCGGTGGTGTGCAGATAAATGTTATGAACCGGCCAGGGAAAGTCTTGATGGATACGCTCGGGCGGCCCGTCATATTCGTCCATCACCCGTTCATAGTTGTTCAACCCCACCCCGAACAAGGGATGATCCTCGATCATGCGCAAAGCCACCTTCATCATTAGCACGCGCGCATAGGCCGATCCACGATCATCTTCGGTGAGGCGGGTATACACGTTCCCATAGAGCGGAGTGGCGGCGACGGCGAGGAATACTCCCAAGAGGACGACCTTGGCGCGCCATCCTCGCTCCGCAATTCCAAATCGCCGGCTCCCCATGAACAGGATCAACAGGATGAAAGCGACGCCAAACGCAACCCACCCCCCTCGAGAGTACGTCGAGATGAGCGCCAACACGCACACGGTCACCCCTCCGAACAGGAAGACCCGGTTGTATCCTGATGCGCGACAGAAGAACAGTGCCAGCATCAGCGGCAAGATCTCGGCCAGTGCCCAAGCCAACCCGTTGGAACTGCCCAACAATCCGCCGATGCGCACCAGATCGGAACTGGCCAATGTTTGCTTATTTTCGTCGCCCAACATCCCCAGGATGGCCAGCGCGCCATTTCGCTGCAGGTGATATTCGGCTAATCCAACCACGCTGGTCACCACGATCCCGATCATCAACCATTTGAGGAGAAATCGGAGATGCTCGGGCGTGGAAACGGTCTGGGCCAAATAGAGGAACAGGAGGGTGAAGTAGGCCAGATTGACCAGGGCATAGAGACCGAACCGCGGTTGGGGAGCTCCCAGTGTCGAGATGATGGCGCTGGCCCACAGCCCAACGAGCGGAACGCCCAGGCCACCGAGCGACATGGACCGCTGCCGCCGCCCCCACCGCTCACACGCCCACCATAACCAGAGCGCGCCGACGACCAGTCCGGTCACCGACACGGGAACTCCTGAAGGACTCACCAGGTGGGTGGGATCGTGACCGATATGATAGTCGATATTGGCTCCGAAACTGAGCATCAAAGCGGCTTCCAGAAAGCGCTGTCGCACCGGGATAATCGCCACCACCAGCAACAGAAGCAGTCCGGCGAGAAGGGTCACCCCCCACTCAACGGGCAGTCCACCGAGCATCAAGACGACCAACCCCACCATCACCGAGGTGATGACGACGACCCCTCCGGTCCAGAACGTCATCTCCGAATCCAGGCCAGGAAGGGTGGTATGCGGGGCCACGTCGTTCATCGAGGCTCGACGCCCTCTCCGAACCAACCGACCCAGGAGATGTGTATCGTTCCTCATCGTTCAGAGACGCTCGAATATATCACTGGTTATGGCGTTGGCCGCGGACGATAGGCTCGCTCTTCACGCTATACGAAGGCGTATCGTGCCCAGGTATGACCTCATGTAGTGAAGCAAGGCGTAGATGAATAGGACGATACCCAGCATCTCCAGGACTTCTTCCACCGTGGTGATGAGAGCATTCCCCCAGGTGGCTTCGCCGTAATAGTACGAATAGTAGCCACTGATCATCTCTACGCCGATGGCTCCGCCAACGAAAATCATCCCGCTCAACAGAAATAACCAACGAGTGGGGGCAGGAAGATGGGCGAGAAACCGGAGATAAGCCGCCAGGAAGAGACCGACGAATCCAGCTCCCGGAATCACCCAAGTGAAGTAGAAGATGCCCTCAGCATGCAACGCCGCCCGGAGTTGCTCAATGGACATCTCATGAATGCCCGACGCTTCATCCAGGGAGAGACCCAGAAAGAGAAACGCCATGATGCTCCAATGGAGAGCATAGCGATCACCCTCCCACTTTTTCGCCCAGGCGATAATGGCCAGTAAGAGGGAGGAGAGAAGGAGTGTCGTCGATGAGTACCAGGTGGGAAGATTGGCCTCGCTGTCCAGGTCGAAGAAGCGAACGATAGTCATATGATGTCCGCCTTCGCTGAGGAAATATCTGTAATACTGGCCGGCGAGACTAGCCAGCGTCAGGCCCAGGACGACCACCAGGAGCAAGCGCGCCGTCCTCTCCGGCGATAGAGTGAGAAAACGTTCCTGTAATGAGTCGATGGGGAATTCGATGACTCGGCGATCCCCACCCGGCGCCATCGTCGCTGACCATTCTTTTCGCGCTAACATGGTGATGACCTCCACTATGGGACTCCTACGCTGCCCATGCCACTCATGAGCGAGTCCTCGATTGACCGCGTCGCCCACACCGAGACCGGTTCGGGCGACGCTCACTCCAGGAGATATCCAACGTCTCCCAGGATGGGCGTAACGTGCCACTGATGAACATGAGCCAGTTCTCCCGCTCGATCTCGAAGCCAGAAAGGCATCGTCCTCAAGCGAACATATCCTCTCACTTCCAGCGCTCGACACCATGGC
>RFHM01000198.1 GCA_003696865.1 Acidobacteriota bacterium
ATGAATAGCCTGCCGACGGACCTTGAGCGTATGGGCCAAAGAAAGCGCCACGACATGGGACGCATCCCCGAGCTATGGCTGGCTCCGGCCACGCCCGGTCAACCGGAGCTTCCACACCTGTTTCACTATCAACCGGCCTTGATGTTCGAATGCCAGTTGCAATACCGCGATGTCCGCGCCGAACTCATCCACTCCATTGAGGCGATCTACACGGCTTGGCTTCCCGAGGGCGACGAAGAGTTGGCCGTCGATTGGAGCGTGCCGGCAGTAAAGACCGTTTCTCATGACCGACTGGAATCGGCACCACGAGAGAGCATTCGCCCTTATCAGGGTCATCTTCGCCTCACCCAGCGACAAATGGACCAGGCCCAGAGTGACCTCATCGATTATCTGGTCAGTCGGGAAACGCTCCGGCTGTTTTATAATCCCTCTTTGAAGCGGTATTCGAACTTGGGGGAAGAGCGAGAGGAGTTCCTCCAGCGCATCCTCGACGAGGTGAGAACGCAGCTCCAACCTCACCTCAAGGAACTGGCGCGACGTCTTCAATTGCAGGTCGAACAGTTACGGGAACAGCCGCTACCCGAAGATCTCCCCACCGAAATGGCCGAGGAACTGGATAGCATCCGCCGTCAGTTGATCTCGGCGCTGGAGAACAAGATGGATGCGCTCATCATGAGCGGCACTGATCCCACACAGCCTTCGCTCCAGATCGAACATGACATCCCCATTCCCCACGAGATCGAAGGAGTGCAACAAGAACTCCGGCAGATCGAACAAGAGATCTTCGACGATTTACACGCCCTGCTCACCGAACACCTGACCCGCGCCCGGGAATGCGAGGAGTACGAGATCCGGCTGCAACCCACCGATATCAAGATCCTCCGTCGCGCCCTCCTCTGGATCCCTGTGATGACCTCCGCCAAGGCTGAGCCCAAGCCTCAACCTGAGGACGATGGATCGGACGTCGAACGCGACCCGGCATCCTGTTGACTGTCGGGATGATCGAAAGAACGCGGCTCCCTCTCCGGAGCACCGTATCGCGACGCCACGTACTCGTTCACAATGCGAATGAAATCGGCGACCAGCGTGGGACCTCGAAGCGTCGTCAACAACCGTCCATCGACGTACACCGGAGCTTTGGGTTCTTCGCCCGTTCCCGGCAACGAGATACCAATATGAGCGTGCTTCGATTCGCCAGGGCCATTAACGACACATCCCATCACGGCGACCTGGAGCTCTTCGACGCCCGGATACTGCTCGCGCCAGCGCGGCAGGTGATGGCGAAGGTACGCCTCGATCTGCCCGGCCATCTCCTGGAAGAAGGTGCTACTGGTGCGGCCGCAACCGGGACACGCCGATACCTCTGGCGTGAAGCGACGCAGGCCAAGCGATTGCAGAATGTACTGCGCCACGAGGACTTCTTCCCGGCGATCTCCCCCCGGCGCCGGCGTCAGGCTGACGCGGATGGTATCGCCGATGCCCTCCAACAAGAGTACGGCCAGGGCCGCCGTACTGGCCACAATGCCCTTGATCCCCATTCCCGCCTCGGTCAGACCGACATGCAGTGGATAATCGCAACGGGCGGCGAGCTGACGATAGACATCGATGAGATCGGGAACCTGGGAGACCTTGGCGCTGAGGATGATGCGATCGTGCGGCAATCCATATTCTTCGGCCAAGGCCGCCGAGCGCAACGCACTCTCCACCATCGCCTCCAATGTCACGGCCCGCGCTTCTCTGGGTTCCGCTCGACGGGCGTTCTCGTCCATGAGTTCAGTGAGTAGCGCCTGGTCGAGCGAACCCCAATTGACGCCGATGCGCACCGGTTTATGATTCTCCAGCGCCACATCGATGATGCGTCGGAAGTTCTCGTCGCGCGTGTGGCGCACGCCGACGTTGCCCGGATTGATGCGATACTTGGCCAGCGCCCGGGCGCACGCTTTGACCTCGGTGAGGAGGATGTGACCGTTGTAATGGAAATCGCCAATGAGGGGAACATCAATGCCCTGATCTCGCAATCGAGCGACGATCTCGGGGACGGCGGCGGCAGCTCGTTTCGTGTTCACCGTCACCCGCACTAATTCGGATCCGGCGCGCGCCAAGGCGGCCACCTGCTGCACCGTGGCCTCGATGTCGGCCGTATCCGTGTTGGTCATCGATTGAACGACGATGGGATGGCGCCCCCCAATCTTCACACCGCCGACGTCCACAGTGATGGTTTGTCGTCGTCGTATAGTGATCATCGTCATTCAGCGCTCATCTGATCTGGAACGGGGCGGGATCGCACCGCGTCGACGGCCCATGCCGGAATGTTCCCCGGCAAGGATTCGCTCCGCGTCTGATGAACAAAGATCCACCCCGATCGGGACGACTCGGCCGCCCCGGACTGGCCTGATGGCCACGCCCTCGCTTTCGTTCATACGGCACCTCACCTTTCACATTTTAATCGGCGCAGAGCGACAAATCCACTGGTTTCGAGAACGGCAGTGCGTTATCCGGAGACACGTCCCCCTTGGGAGCACCTCACTTTGAGCGCACCCGAGGCGCAGGAGCCTCTTTACAGCTCCCCGGAGTCAACCTATACTAGCCCGCTGGAGGGAGGGCGACGATGAGGTTGAGCGATCGCGTGGCCATCATCACCGGAGCCGGGCGTGGTCTCGGCAAAGCGATTGCCCTGCGATTGGCTCACGAGGGGGCGAACATCGCCGTCACCGGTCCCCATCAGGACGAACTCCTGAAGGTCGTCGCCGAGATCGAAGCGATGGGCCGTCGCGCGCTGGCCATCGTCGTCGACGTCTCCCGAGAGAATGAAGTCAATGCTATGGCTGAGCGCGCCAGAGAGGAACTGGGAGCGATTGATATTCTCGTCAACAACGCCGGCATCATCGGTCCGACGAGCCTGGCCGTCCATATCGATCTCGCCGAGTGGGATCGTGTGTTAGCCGTCAACCTGACCGGAGCTTTTCTTTGCTGTCGCGCCGTCTTGCCGGAGATGATGGCTCGTCGCTCGGGGAAAATCATCAACATCGCTTCCATGGCCGGTAAGATTGGATACCCGCTTCGCAGTCCCTACGCGGCATCGAAATGGGGACTCATCGGCCTGACGCGAACGCTGGCCAAGGAACTCGGCGAGTACAACATCCAGGTGAACGCCGTCTGTCCCGGTCCGGTCGTCGGCCAGCGCATGCAACGCGTCATCGAGCAACGCGCCGCTCAGCTCGGTCAGTCGATTCACGACGTGGAGCGTCAATATCTGGAAGCGGCCGCTCTCCGGCGCATGGTTCACGCTGATGATGTGGCCGCCTTGGTCGCCTTCCTCTCCTCTGCGGAGGCCGATAACATTACCGGACAGGCCATCGACGTTTCCGCCGGCTATGCGCTGTAGGATTCTCGATGGCCAATCGATGTTGTGAACGGGAGGAGCCTATGACACTCGCCGACCGCAAAGAGCGTGGTTTGAGATTGCTCGAAGAGATGCTCGGCCGGGAGCAAGCCGAGCGCACCCGCCAGGCCTGGCACGATATCTGTCCCGATTTCGAAGAATATGTCATCGAGTTTCTCTCGGGCGAAATCTGGAGTCGGCCCCAACTGGATCGGCGCACCAAAAGTCTGGTCACCATCGCTGCTCTCACGGCCATGGGGCGCTCGCTGGGATTGGAATTGAATATTCGCATGGCTCTGAATAACGGAGCGACCAAGCAGGAGATCGTCGAGACGCTCCTGCACATTGCCCCTTATGCCGGATTCCCCGCCTGTTGGGAAGGATTGGCGCTGGCTGATAAAGTCTTTCGTGAACGGGAAGGAGGTGAGGCCGGTGATTGAATCGTATCGCTTCGGGCATATCGTCATCGATGGGCAATCGTTCACCTCGGACGTCATCATCTATCCGGACCGCGTTCAGGGGCATTGGTGGCGCAAGGAAGGTCACAAACTGCAGGTCGAGGATATCGAAGACATTCTCAAGGCGCGGCCCGAGATCCTCATCGTTGGCACCGGCGCGGCCGGTCAAATGCGCGTGATGCCCGAGACGGCCAAGAAACTCGAAGAGGCCGGAATTCGCGTGATCGCCCGACAAACGGATGAAGCCTGCAAGCTCTACAATGAACTCGCCCGATCGGCCAAGGTGGCCGCTGCCTTGCACCTGACGTGCTGATCAATGTCTCGAACCGTTCGTGGCCATCGACCGTCGAAGGTCGGGCCTTGGGCCGATGTTCCCCTGCCGTCAATCCAGGGTGTTCTCCGTCGGCCACTCGATAATGAACATGGTGCTCGAACGAACTCAGGGCGACAGCGCATCCCCCTCCCCGTCGGATATCGACGTCCCTCCCGCCTGGCGGCGAGCGATCGAGCATATTGTAGCCCGGCCGGGAACGGCCATGATCCTCGGCGCCGTGGATACCGGCAAGAGCACGCTGACCCGCGCCACACTTCTGGCGCTCCACCGGGCGGGACGCCTCGTCGCCTGGGTGGATAGCGATGTGGGGCAATCCGATCTCGGGCCGCCGACGACGATTGCCATGGCGATGATCCGCCCTTCGACTGCTCTCGCCGAAACCATCTCGCCCGACGCCATGCGATTCGTGGGAGCCGTCTCGCCGAGCGGCCATCTGCTCCAGACCATCACCGGCGTGCATCGAATGGTTCACCTGGCCCGAGAGCGAGGCGCCGAGGCCATCGTCATCAACACGACGGGAATGGTCCACGGCGGGCCAGCACGAGCGTTGAAATGGCATCTCGTCGATCTCATCGCTCCCGATTACATTTTGGCCTTACAGAAACAACACGAGATCGAACATCTTCTCAGGCCGATGGAGCGCCTTCCCATTCGCATCTACCGACTGCCGCTGTCGGCGCGCGCCCGCGCCTGGTCTCGAGAGGCGCGCCGCGAGATTCGCCAGCAACATTTCCGCTCCTATTTCCAGACGGCCACGCTCCACGCTTTTGCTTTGACTGAAGTGAGCGTGCAAAACACCTTCCTCGGCTCCGGCCGCGCGCTCTCCGAAGTGGAACGGGCCGATGCCTCCTCGACGCTCGATACGGATGTCGTTTATGGGGAGTGGTGCAGCGATGGCCTCTTCCTCGTTGTGAGCGGTGTGTTTCGCGCTCATCACCTCCCCCTTCTCAAAGAGATTTTCGGGATCGGTCGAATCCATATCATCCCCATCTCCGATTTCGAGCATCGATTAGTGGGACTATGCGATGTTCATAACGACCTTCTCGCCCTCGGCCTCGTGGAGCATGTGGAGTGGGCTCGGGGCATTCTCCACATCCTCGCTCCAAGGACGGACCGACGGCGGATCAAGGTCATTCAATTTGGTTCCATGCGCGTGTATCGCGATGGCCGCGAGTATGCCGTGGTGCATCGACTCTGAGGCGCTGTGAGATATTGTGCCGATGACCACCGGGCGGTAGAGTATCGCCCCATGAAACACGCTGAATACGCCGCCTGGCGCGCCTGAGCCACATCGAGGGAATGAACATCACGCCACAGATTTCACCGATGATCACAGAGAAGAATCTGTGTCCATCTGTGCCATCTGTGGCGATTTTTCGAAGAAGTCCCTCATGGCGCGTGCCACGCCACATCGAGGGGGTGAACCGGAGTTCGTCAGGGAAAGTAGCGCAAGCTGCCAGCTTGCGCCACATTTTCGAGGGAGCCTGTTGGGGGATCTTGGCGGTCTCTGCGCCTCTACGGTGATTCTCGAAGGAGATTCTATGTACTCTTTAGGGCATGCACTTCCGTCCTCATCACATCTCCGGGCGGCGATCATCCGTCCCCGGCATCTGGGAATTGACGCAGGAGACGGATGGGTTTATTATAGGAGACAGAAATTTCA
>RFHM01000199.1 GCA_003696865.1 Acidobacteriota bacterium
ATGGGATTAGAGACCCGCCGTGGCCCGGTGGGTCCTGGGCTTGGCCTCCAGCAAGCTTTGGGTTCTGACGGAGAGATCATTGCCACGCTCATTTGTGGCGATAATTATTTCAACATGCAGATGGCCACGGTGCGGACCGCCGTTCTGGACATCGTTCGGGATCTCCGGCCGGATATCCTCGTCGCCGGTCCTGCCTTCAATGCCGGTCGCTATGGCATGGCTTGTGGCGAGGTGTGCAAGGTCATCGCCGAACAGGCGCGCATTCCCACAGTTACGGCCATGTATCCTGAGAATCCGGCGGTCGAGACGTATCGTCGCGTCCCCAATCTCTGGATTCTCCCCACGCGGGCGACGGCGGCCGACATGCGAGCGGTCCTTCCGCGATTGGCCGCCTTGATACGGAAACTGGGGCACGGCGAACCTCTGGGCCCGGCCCAAGCGGAGGGTCTCATTCCTCGCGGACAACGGGTTCTCACCACGACCTCCCTCCCCGGCGCTGAGCGCGCCATCGCCATGCTCCTGGCCAAACTGCGCGGTCGACCGTTCCAGACGGAACTCCCCCTGTACCAACTGGAATCGGTCCCCCCAGCCCCACCGGTCGCTGAGCTCAAGATGGCGCGGCTCGCCACCCTCACTACGGCGGGTCTCGTCCCTCGCGGCAATCCCGACGGATTCAAGGTGTTCAATGCCACGCGTTGGGGTCGCTATCGACTCCCCGACGCTCCAACACTGAACGGCCAAGATTGGGAGATCATTCACGGCGGATTCAATACGGCGTACGCTCAGAGGAATCCGAACTTGGTTCTTCCTTTCGATGTCCTTCGAGAACTCGTCGGCGAGATGATCGGCGAATTGGACGAATATGTCTACTCCATAACCGGCGTGGGGACGAGCCTGGCCGTGGCCAAGCAGGCGGGCGAAGCCATCGCCACGTCGCTCCGCGAGGACCGCGTCGATGCCGCCCTTCTGGTGGCGACCTGAGGAACCTGCACGCGCTGCGGCGCAGCGCTGGCCAAAGAGTTGGACCGAGCCGGCATTCCCGTGGTCCTCATCTCAGCCATGGCCCAATTGGCTCATCAAATGGGGGCGTCGCGCATCGTTGTGGGACGAAAAATCCCTCACCCTTGTGGCGACCCCGCGCTTCCACCGGAATTCGATCGAGCCATGCGAAAGGAGATCGTCCTCACGGCGCTGGACGCGCTGCAGACGCCCGTCTCCGCGCCCACCATCTTTCGCCCCCGATACGCCCTGTAACAGGCCGATGAGATCTGACGCGCTCATGAGAGATCATCATTGCCGGAATCATCGACTCCACGGATTGCCGTCAATCGCGCTCGGACCGCGGCCGAAAAACGTCACTGGAACAGATTCCTCTGAGAGGTGAGCGCCATGCAATTGGATGTAGGGACCTTTCCGATCAACAGAATCGTCTTCGATCACCACACGCGGCTGGATGATGACATTCTCAGGATCAACCGGCGCGAGTTGATCGAGATGATCCAGCAAGATCCGTGCATCGAGCGCGCTGAGATCGAGCTGGCCACACCGGGCGAATCGACGCGCATCATCCACGTATGCGACGCCATCGAACCGCGGATCAAGGTATCCGGGCCGGGGGTGTGTTATCCTGGCTTGATGGGCCCAGTGGAGACGGTGGGCCGTGGCGTCACGTATCGGCTGGGGGGAATGGCCGTGGTACTCTCGGCCGAATATCCCAGGCTCATCGAAACGGGCGTCGGCGCAGCCCATGAGGCGATCCTGGATATGTCGGGTCCCGGCGCGCTCAGCCCGATCTCCAGCACGCTCAATCTGGTTCTCGTGCTCGCGCTGGCTCCAGGATACTCGCAAGGAGATTATAATCGAGCCGTACAACTGGCCGGTCTGAAGGTGGCGCATCGATTAGCGCAAACCACGGAAGGGAGAACGCCCCCGCTCCAACGCCGATATGAACTCCCCTCTGTCGATACGACACTCCCCAAGGTCGTGTACATCAGCCAGTTCTATACCCAGCTCAACCTGCCCGCCCCCTACCTGACGTGGTATGGGATGTACATCACCGACTGGATGCCCCTTTGGGCTCATCCCAACGAGATTCTGGACGGGGCTCTCATTCCGGGGGCGGTCGGAGGTGATGCTGTGAGGCCGAGTTCCTGGGAATACGTCAACAATCCCATCATCGCGCGTCTTTATGAAGCTCATGGCGAGACGCTGGCGTTTCTCGGCGTCATTCTGCATCGGACGCGATTCGAAGTCTTCGAAGAGAAACAGCTCTCGGCCAACCAGGCGGCGAAATTGGCTAAACTCATGGGCGCCGATGGAGCCATTGTCACCTGGATTGGAGCCGGAAATGCGTTCATTGAAGGGATGCTGACCATACAGGCGCTGGAACGAGAAGGAATGAAGACTGTATTCGTAACCTACGAACATGGCGGCCGGGAGGGATGGGAGGCGCCGCTCATGTTCACCGTACCCGAGGCCGATGCCATCATTTCGGTGGGAAGTCTCGACCGGCCCATCACCCTCCCGGCCGTGGAGCGGGTCATCGGTGGAGACGAACTCTGTTTGGACCCGGAAGCGGGCGGCGAGCGCGTGCCCGCCGGTGGCGAACTTCGACTGCCGTGGCGGCTCCCCATCGCCAGTGGCATCGATCACTGGGGATTTGGCCGGCTCACTTGCGTAGAGTATTGAGTCTTTCGGCTCCGATCATAGAGAGAGAACGAACCGATGGTTTCGCCCATTCGCATCGTTCATTATGTGAATCAGTTCTTCGGTGGGATCGGTGGCGAAGAACGCGCCGATACGGAACTGCTCGTCCGAGAGCATCCGGTGGGCCCAGGAGTGGGCATTGCCGAGGCGCTCGGCGATCGAGGACGCATTGTGGCGACGCTCATCTGCGGCGACAATTATTTCAACGAGCGACTGGACGCGGCGCGATCGGCCGTGCTGGAGGCCATCGAACGATACCGACCCGATGTGGTCATCGCCGGGCCGGCATTCAATGCCGGTCGTTACGGTATAGCCTGTGGTGAAGTATGCAAGGCCGTCACGGAAACGCTTCGCATTCCCTCGGTCACGGCGATGTCTCCTCACAATCCGGCGGTTCCACTCTACCGGCGGTCCACGTATATTCTGCTCACCGGAGAATCGGCGGCGAGCATGCCACGCATTCTCCCCGCTCTGGCGACGTTCGCCCATCGGCTGGCCGTCGGCGATGCCATTGGGCCGGCCGAACGTGAGGGTTATATTCCGCGCGGCATTCGTGGCATCATTCTGGACGAGTTTCCCGCCGCTCGGCGGGCCGCCGACATGCTCAAGGCCAAGCTCGCCGGTGAACCCTATCAAACGGAGATCCCCGTCGAGGTCTTTCAACCGGCCAGACCGGCAGCTCCCCTTCGAGATCCCTCTACGGCGACCATTGCGCTGGTCACAACCTCGGGACTCGTTCCCCGAGGAAATCCCGACGGATTCAAGAGCATGAATGAATCCCGCTGGACGACATACTCTCTGAAGCGTCTGAGCGCGCTCACCCCCGACCAATGGGAACCCGTCCATGGCGGTTACGATACGCGGTTCGTTCGGGAGAATCCCAACCTCGTCGTCCCCCTCGATGTCCTGCGGGATCTGGAAAGCGAAGGCGCGATCGGACGACTTCACGCTGATCTCATCGTCACTGTCGGCGTCGGAACGCCGGTTAAGACATGCCTGCGGATGGGGGAGGAGATCGCCGATGAACTTCACCGAGCCAATGTGAGCGCCGCTATTTTCACATCCAATTGAGCGACGTGTTCTCGTTGCGGTGCAACGATGGCCAAGGTTGTGGAAGAATCGGGGATCCCGGTGGCATTGATCACTGCGCTGACCACGCTCGCCAGGGATGTGGGTGCCCCCCGCATCGTTCAAGGCGTACGCATCCCCCATCCTTGCGGCAATCCCACGCTCCCGCCCGATGGTGATCGAGCCATACGTCGGCGCATCGTCTTGATGGCCTTGAAAGCTCTGCAGACGCTGGTCATCGAGCCCACCAGTTTCGTCGATCCCGACGTGCTCATGTGAACGAGATCATGCGCCTGGAAATGGGAACATTCCCCGTCACCGAGGTGGCGTTCGGTCCCCGGACGAGGCTCGATGGCTCTCGCCTGGAAATCGACCGCGATGAACTCATCGCTCTCGTCCTGGAGAACGGCTTCTTTCACCGCGTCCGGGTAGATATCGTCTCTCCGGGCGAGAGCGCGCGTATCATTCATCTCCTGGATACTATTGAACCGCGCATCAAAGTGGAGGGACCGGGCGGAACGTTCCCCGGCTTCCTGGATGCGGTAGAGACGGTGGGCGAGGGCCGCACGCACCGGCTGGCGGGCGTGGCGGTGATGGAATCGGCGGAACTCCCTTGGCGAGGAGAAAAGGGGCTGCTGATGGTTCGGGAAGGGATCGTCGATATGACGGGCCCCGGAGCCGAGTATAGTCCCTTCTGGCAAACGATCAATATCGTTCTCACCTTGGAACTCAAACCGAACTTCTCCGATGAGGAGTACGATCGAACGATCCGCCTGGCCGGCCTGAAAGCAGCTCAGTATCTCGCTCAAACGACGACCGACCAGACTGCGCCCCGGTATCGAACGTACGATTTGAAGATCTCCCGCCCGGAGCTTCCACGCGTAGTTTATGTCCATCAGATTCAATCTCAAGGGACGTTCTCGCAGACGTTCTTCTATGGGAAACCGTTGGACGATTTGATCCCCACACTCGTCCATCCCAATGAACTGCTCGACGGGGCCTTGGTCAGTGGCAACTCTGCCTACCAGAGTTTGAAAACGCCCACCTGGCTTCACTGTAACAATCCGGTGATCGAACAACTGTATGACCGACATGGCCGGGATTGGAACTTCATCGGCGTGATTCTCTCGCGGGGCCACTTCTATGGCATCCATGAAAAAGAGCGCAGTGCCAATCAGGTGGCGAAGTTGGCGCGCATGTTGAACGCCGATGGCGCGATGGTCACCTGGGAGGGCGGTGGGAACTCCATCATTGAGGCCATGCTCACCATCCAGGCATTGGAGCGCGCCGGAATCAAGACGACGGCGATCTCCTACGAGTTGGGGGGAGTCGACGGAACGGGGACGCCGCTGCTTCTCTATTCGGTACCCGAAGCCGACGCTCTGGTCAGTTGCGGCACGTACGAGCGACCCCTTCGTCTTCCCGCGGTCCAGCGCGTCGTCGGCGGACGAACGATCCGGCTCGATCCGGCGAAGGGAGACCACCGCCTCCCGGCCCACCAGTCCCTCCAATTAGATACCAGCCTGCAGATGTACTGTGGCACCAATCAACTGGGTTTCGGACGGCGACGGGGCATCGATTTCTGATGCGCGCCGAATTCGCCGAACACTGACACGGTGCCCCCGGAGAGCACATCTCTTGGACTCGGGAGACGGCCCGCTCATCTTATGATCAGCACTCTTGCTTTCCTTCCTTCAAGGACCTGAAACCCTCTCGGTCCTTCATCGAAATCCCGTTAACACCACATGAAGGAGGTCACTATGTCTCACATGAAGAGACGCAGTTTATTTCTTTCGGTCGTCACCACCCTGGCTTTCCTGTTGCTCGTGCTCCCGGGCACTCCATTGAATGCCTCGGTATGGGGTCAAGAATTCACGGCGAATATCGAGGGCGTCGTCGTCGATCCGGCCGGAGCGGTGATTGTAGGCGCCACGCTCACCCTGGAGAACGAAGCCACGGGACTGCGGAGGCAAACCAAAACCGATGGTGATGGATTTTTCACTTTCCGATTGCTCCCGGTGGGAGCCTATCGGTTAACGGTCGAAGCCCAAGGATTCGCGCGGAAGGTGCTGACGGATATCACGTTGGAGATCGATCAGATCGCTCGCGTGAATGTAACCCTCCCCGTCGCGGGCACGGTGGAAGAACAAACGGTCATCGCCAACGCACCACTGGTGGAATCTCGTTCGGCGGCCATTGGGGATGTCATTGACAATCGGCGCGTCACCGAGCTTCCATTGAATGGTCGGAACTTCATCCAGTTGGCGCTGCTCGTGGCCGGAACGACGCTCCCGCCTCAAGGAGGCACCACAGAACAATGGAATACGGGCGGCGGAAGATTGGGGTTTTCGTCCAACGGTCAGCGAGATGATCGTAACGTGTTCAACCTCGACGGCGTCACCATTCAGGACCCCACGCTGTATACCGTCTCGGTCAATCCGGCCCCGGATGCCATTCAGGAATTCAAGGTACTGCAGAACAGCTATTCGGCCGAAGCCGGATTCACCGGTGGGGGGCAAGTGAACATCACCACTCGATCGGGGACCAACGAGTTTCACGGCACCGTCTACGAGTTCCTGCGCAATGACAAGTTGGATGCCAAGAACTTCTTCGACGATCCCGATCAACCGATTCCTCCCTTCAAGCGAAATCAGTTTGGATTTTCCCTGGGAGGTCCCATCGTCAAGGATCGCGCGTTCTTTTTCGGAAACTACGAAGGCTTGCGCGAAGTATTCTCACCGACCAACGTGACGCGGTTGCCTACGCTTCAGGAGCGAAACGGGGACTTCTCCGGCGTGAATCCTCTGACCGGACAACCGTATCGAACCATCTTCGATCCCGATACCTGTCCGTTCAATTGTACGCCGTTCCCCGACAACCGCATCCCTCCAGAACGCATCCATCCTCTGGCCCGCGCCGTGCTCGAACGCATTCCCCTGCCCAACTTCGCGACCACGCAACCGGGCTTCAATCATCTGAATGTGGGACGCGATGAAACGAACGTGGATCAATTCACCATTCGCATCGATCACCAGTTGAGCGCCAAGCATCTCCTGTTCGGTCGATTCGCTTTCCTCGATTCCGATATTCTGGACGATTTTGTCGGCAATCTCTTCGAGTCGAATCCACCCCCTCCGTCTGGATTTGGTACTGAGAGGAATGACTCGGGACGGAATCTGGCCATTGGCCTCACCTCGATTCTCACGCCCGCCGTGGTCAACGAGTTTCGCTTCGGATATAACCGCTTCCGTGGACCTCGTATTCACAAGAATTGTGACTCCGGGTTCCTCGATGAGCTCGTTCCTTTCCGTTCCCCGGGTGGCGAGTGCACGTCGATGCCCTCATTCGCCATCGGCGCTGGATTTGCCGATCTCGGCGATACGGACATCTTCGTTCCCAATATTCGCCGTTCGGACATCATTCAGTTCGTCGACAACGTCGTGTGGACGAAAGGACGACACACGGTGAAAGTGGGAGCGGACTGGCGATATATCAAGTTTCGCCAGACGGTGGAGAACTTCGCCACCGGCATTTTCACCTTCCAGGGCGATACGCCGGCGGCGGCGACGGGAAGCTTGTTCACCGGACAAGGAGGATTGGCCTTCGCCGATTTTCTTCTAGGACGGCCCTTCCTTTCCTTCTACTTCGCCGGAGACGGCACCACCAACATGCGGCTTCAGTATCTCGGCTTTTACATCAACGATGAGTTTCGCATTCACCCCCGCTTGACGCTCACATTCGGAATTCGAGAGGAATTCTACACCGGCCCGGTAGACCAGGATGGACAAGCGGCTCTCCTGGACCCGGCAGGGGGAAATCGCGTCATCGTCTCGGCCCCCGATGGACAGATCGATCCGGCGTTGCTCAACGATCCATTGACCCAGTTGATCGCGTCGCGATTCGGCTTCACGTTCGTCACGCATCAAGAAGCGGGATTGCCGCGCTCGCTCGTGCGGCCCGATTACAGCAACTGGCAACCCCGAGTGGGACTGGCTTGGGATGTATTCGGCACGGGGAAGACAGTCATCCGCACCGGCTTCGGCGTGTACAACTCTTTGCTCGGATTGGGATACAGTTCGGATATCCAGGCTCCCCCGATCGCCTACAATCTCCTGGGATTGGATTTAGGGCGGTTCCTCGTTCCCGGATTCGACCAACCGCTGAGCTACGAAGTGGCCTACACGACGGGCAATGCGGGCACATTCCCCATCGTGTACGATCCGGACATCCGCAATGGCTATCTCTACCAGTGGTCGTTTGACATCCAACAAGAAATTGCTCCCAACCTCGTCTTCACCGTGGCTTACTCCGGCTCACATGCCCTCAAATTGGCCCGCCGATCTCAGTTCAATCCCGGCGTGGCCAATGAACCTTGCGAGGGCGTGCCCGATCCGGACGTCCCTCGACGGACCATTTGTACGGGTCCCAGTGGGCGGCACGGTCAGGCGCTCAAGCCAGGAGGCTCGGCCTTCTTCCGCGTCTCGGACGCCACATCGGATTATCACGGCGTCATCGTCCGCGTGGAGAAGCGATTCAGCCAGGGATTGGCCTTCACTGCCGGGTATACGTTCTCCAAATCCCTGGATATCGCTTCGTCGCTCAATGAGACGCGCAGCAACCCGACGCAAGCGGTGAACGAGTTCCGGCTCGATCTGGAGCGTGGGCGCTCGGACTTCGATACCACTCATCGATTCGTGGTGAGCGGCCTCTGGGAATTACCGTTCGGTCCCAATAAGCGCTGGCTTCAAGAAGGGGTGGCCAGTCACATCCTGGGAGGCTGGCAACTCGGTGGTATCCTGACGTTTCAATCCGGTTTCCCCATGACCGCTCTCATTCCCGGTCTGGAGCAGAGCGTCGGAACCAACAAGGCGGGCGCCGATGTGCAGCGCCCTGATCTCATCTGCGATCCCAATCTTCCCTCCAGTCAACGTCGGCCCGAGCGATGGTTCAACACCGGTTGCTTCGTCGAGATGCGCTCGTTCGTCGATGACCAAGGCGTCTATCACATCCAAGGGAACGCTGGCCGCAGCATCATCGATGGACCCGGCTTTTCCAACTTCGACTTGTCCATTCAAAAGAACATCCGGTGGGCCGAACGACACGCCATCACTTTCCGAGCCGACTTCTTCAATCTCACCAATCATCCCAACTTCATCAATCCGGGACTGGAAATGGGAACGCCCAACTTCGGTGTCATCACCGAAGCGAGGACGCCCCGCCAGATCCAATTCTCGTTGAGGTACTCGTTCTGAAGGCCACTGCTGGAAGTGCGCGAGGGGATGAGGGAGACTCACTCCCTCGCGCACCTCATTCATCACCGGATGGTTGTTATACTGACCAAGAAGGAGCCCATTTATGTCCATTGATGCTCCATTCGCCTTGAGGAGGATGTATCGGATATTCCGAGACGACGGGCGCAGCTTGATCGTGGCCATGGATCACGGAAGCGGATTGGACGTCTACCCGGCGTTGGCCGATCCGGCTCGCGTTCTCGATGCGGTGATCTCCGGAGGAGCGGATGCCATTTTGATGACGCCTGGCCTGCTCAAGCGATTCGCATCTCGCTTGAAATCTGCAGGCGTCATTCTGCGGGTCGATGGCGGGAACACTCAACTGGGCGAGAACTCGGGAGCCTACCGACTGCTCTATTCGGTCGAAGAGGCTCTCCAATGGGGAGCCGATGCCGTCGCCTGTATGGGATTCCCCGGCTCGCCACTCGAACAGGATACATTAGAAAATCTGGCCGCCCTCGTCGGTCAATGTCACGCCTGGGGCGTCCCCGTCATGGCGGAGATGGTCCCCGGAGGATTCTCCAACTTCCATCTCCACACGCCGGAGAACATCCGCCTGGCCGTGCGCATCGGCATCGAGCTGGGCGCCGATTTCGTCAAAACCGCCTATACGGGATCTCAAGAGAGTTTTCGATCGGTCATCGAACATTCCTATCGGCCCGTCCTCGTCTTGGGAGGCGGGAAGGTCGATGACGCGCGAGCATTCTTCACCATGGTGAGAGATGCCCTCGACGCGGGAGCCGCCGGAGTGGCCGTGGGACGCAACATCTGGGGACATGAACATCCCCAGGCGATGGTGGCGGCGCTACATCGCTTGATTCACGAAAAAGCGACTCCGGATGAGGCCATGGACATACTGGCCAAGGGATCATCTCGATGAGCCCTGGCCCGAGCGCCCTCCACCATCTCCACGATTCCATGCATCCGGAAGACCGCAACTTCGGCATTCACCGACTCGGTCGATCCTCCCGGTATGCTACAATATGGCTGCGTTACCCGTTCCAACGGAAGCAAGGAGAATGAAGATGAGCACAGAACTGATGAGAGCCGTCATCATCACCGGTCCTCGAACGGCCACGCTGGAGCGGATTCGGCGCTGGTCGCCAGAACCGGGCGAAGTCCTGGTGCGCTGTAAGACGGCGGCCATCTGCACCACGGAGCGTCGAATCTTTCTTGGAGATCGCGCCTTGTATCCCACCATCGGCGGCCACGAGTTCGCCGGCATCGTCGAATGGGTCGATGAAGACGATCCCGAACTGAAGCCCGGAGACTACGTGGCCATCGATGCCGTCAATCGGTGCGGGCATTGTTACTACTGCATTCGGGGGCATGATAATCTCTGCGTGGACATGTATAAACCGCGAAAGGATTACGGCTACATCCTCATCGGCGGAGGATTCGCTGAGTACGTCACACCACTGAGGAGTCAGGTGGTGAAACTCCCCCCAACGGTCAATCTTGAAGAGGCCAGTCTCATCGAACCGCTGGCCTGTTGCATTCACAGCATCAAAAAAGCCCAGCTCTCGCTGGGCGAGACGATGGCCATCATCGGTGCGGGGACGATGGGGACGATGCACGTCATGTTGGCCAAGCTCATGGGAGCGAGAGTCATCGTCAGCGACGTCGATGAGGCGCGGCTCGATCTGGCCCGGCGCGTGGGCGCCGATGTCACCGTGAATCCTCGACGCGATGATCCGGTCAAGCTGGTCAGAGACTACACCGATGGCCGCGGCGCGGATGTCGTCATCGTCGCGGCCAGCGCGAAAGAGGCGGGTCAGCAGGGATTGGCCATGGTCGGGCGACTGGGCCGCCTCGTCCTCTATGCTTCGCTCTATCCGCCGGGAAATCTGGAGATCGACTGGAACCATATTCATTACGAAGAGATCATGATCACGGGAACAGAGGGGAAGTCCGGCGAAGACTTTCGCCAGGCCGCCGCGCTGCTGGGCAGTGGAGCGATCAGTCTTCGCCCTCTCATTTCCAAGGTGATCCCGCTACACGAACTGCCTCAAGAACTGGCCTTGAAACCGACTGGCGAAACGCAACGGGTGGTCGTCAGACTCTGAAGCGCTCTCCAGGAGCGCCCGTCCAACCGCGACCTCTCCACCGATCGCTCGTCACCACTATTTCTCATGATGCATCAGAGACAGAATGCTCTCCTCGCTGTAAAATCGAAATCGCTCGCTCAGATTGGCGAACTCTGGGCACTCATTGGCGTCCTCGGATATGCTTCGGCGAACGTATTCGAAGCAGCGGCGGTCCGGAACGCCGATCCACTCATTGGCCCGCTCGTCCGGGGCATTCCCACGCTGGTCTTGGCCCTCGTCTTGCTCATCACCCGGAGGACGTATCGGCAACTCCAGCCTCATTCTGAGCACTACGTCGGGAGGAGCACGATCTTGATCTTCATCATCCCCGGGGTGCTCTCCAGCCTGGGTTTGTTCACCTACTTCTATGCGCTTCAAGTGGGAGGCGTGGTGATCACCATCCCGGTTCAGCAATCCTATATTCTCTGGGGAGCCCTGGCCAGTTGGATTTACCTGAAGGAGCGATTCAGCCGTCAAAGCCTCCTGGGAGTGGCTTTGCTCATCGCCGGACTCGTCGTCCTCGCGCTCGGCCAGATGCGAGGAACTCCGGTGACCGGACGATGGTACTACGCCATTCCGTTGGCGCTGTTCACGGCCCTCGCGTTCGGCGTCTCCGGCGTCTTCTGGCGCGAAGGCCAACTGCGTGGCGCCGATCAATCGACGGGTATCTTCATCAACATCATCGCCACGGAGATCGTCGCCTTCCTCGGACTGACGTGGTTCGGCCGGGTGGAATCATTAGTTGAAACCTCCCCACACGACATGGGAGCATTACTGGCCGGTGGCGTCCTCTCCGGCATCGTCGGATTGTACGGATTGTTCACCTCGCTCAAGTTGATGAGTGTGACGCGCGCCTACGCGCTCGCTTCCCTGACGCCCCTGACGGCTGCCCTGTTGGCTTATCTCATCCTGAACGAGCAGATGAACTGGCAGATGTTGACCGGCATACTGATGGTGTGCTTTGGAGTGGCTCTGGTACAGATTTACAAACCCCAGGAAGACGCCGAGCGCCGATAACAGGATTCATCCCTGGAGAATCCCTTCATGGATACACGCCAACTTCTGCTGGCCATCGATCTGGGAACGTCTGGAGTGAAAGCCGGCGCTTTCGATATCGATGGGCGATTGGTCGCCAAGCGGCGTCGAGAGTATTCGGTGGCGAGTCCACATCCGGAATGGGCAGAGCAGGACCCCGAAACCTGGTGGACGGCCTGCCGCCAGGCCATCAGAGAGGTCGTCCGGACAACATCTGCGGACCGATATCACGGTATCGCCGTGACGGGATTGGCGCCGGCTCTGGTCTGTCTCGACGAGCGAGGGCGCCCGGTGCGCCCCGCTCCGATCTGGTCTGATCGACGTGCCGTCGCTGAAATAGCCGACCTGACCGAGCGATTAGGTTATGATACGAGCTTCAGCCTCCTCCCTCGACTCCAGTGGTTGAAACGCCACGAGCCCGAGGAATACCGCCGCACGCGCCGGGTGTGTCAATCGTTTGAATACCTCAGCTTCAAGCTGACCGGAGAAGTGGTCGCCATCGCGCCGACCGATCAACTCCGTCCCTGGTCCGAACGGGATATTGAGGTGGCGGAGTTGGACGTGAACAAGTTTCCGTCCCGCATGTGCAAGCTCGGGGAACCCCTGGGCACGCTCTCCGTTGACGTCGCCACCGACCTGGACCTCCCTGCGGGATTGCCCGTGATTGCGGGAACCGTGGACACATTCGCCGCCTGGATTGGGACGGGGACGATGGAGAAAGGAACGTTATGCAACACCGTGGGGACATCTGACGGGATCGCTCTCGTCTGGGATGAACCGGTGAACGATCCTGCCGGCCGGGTTTATGCCATGCCCCACGTGATCGGCCGGGGATGGATCATCGGTGGTGCCCTGTCCAGCGGTGGTCTCCTGCTGGACTGGTTCGTGCGACGGTTCTACAATCACCTCGCCCGGCCGTTCGAAGAGGTTGAGAAAGAGGCGCGCTCGGTCCCCCCTGGTGCCGAGGGGGTGATCATCCTTCCCTATCTGGTCGGAGAACGCTGGCCCTTGTTCGATCCCCATGCCCGTGGAGTTTTTTTCGGTCTGGCCGAGAGTCACACGCGAGCTCATCTGGCTCGCGCCGTGCTGGAA